>DASUIK010000194.1:0-15399 GCA_036279795.1 Burkholderiaceae bacterium
ACGGTGAAATGGAATGCGCTGCCGGCACCCTCGCGGCTGTCCACCCAGATGCGTCCGCCCATCAGCTCCACCAAGCGCTTGCTGATGGTCAGTCCCAAGCCGGTGCCGCCAAAGCGGCGCGTGGTGGAAGCGTCGGCCTGGGCGAAGGGGTCGAAGATCTGCGCCAGGCGATCGCTGTCGATGCCGATGCCGCTGTCGCTGACGCAGAAATGCAGCACCTCGCCCTGCGGTCCGGGCTCGCGGTCGCAGCTCAGCCGTACCCAACCCGCAGAAGTGAACTTCAGCGCGTTGCCCAGCAGGTTGAGCAGCACCTGGCGCAGCCGCACCGGGTCGCCGTTCACATGGCTGGGCACACCATCGGCCCGCTGGTGCTCGAGCACCAGCCCTTTGGTGCGGGCCTGTGGCGCCAGCCCGCGCACGGTGCCGTCCAGCACCTGGTCCAGGTCGAAGTCGATGTGCTCGACCTGCAGCTTGCCGGCCTCGATCTTGGAGAAGTCCAGGATCTCGTTGATGATGAACAACAAGGCATCGGACGACGTGCGCACAGCCTCCAGGTGCTCGCGCTGCTCGGGCGCCAGCGGGGTGGCCAGCACCAGGTCGGTCATGCCCAAGATGCCGTTCATGGGCGTGCGGATTTCGTGGCTCATGTTGGCCAGGAAGTCGCTCTTGGCGCGATTGGCGGCTTCGGCGGCCTCTTTGGCTTGTTCCAGTGCCTTGCGGCTGGCTTCCCTTTCGGCCACCAGACCGGCCAGGCTGGTGGACAGGCTGGCGATGTCGTCTTCGGCCAGGGCGCCGGGGACCTCATCGGGCCCGCGGGGCGCCAGCTCTTCCAACGTTTCACGCAGCGACGCCACCACCTCCTGTTTGGTGTCCAGTTCCTCCTGCAAGCTGTGGGCGGTGCGCTGCAGCAACTCAAAGGTGGGGCGGAATTCCTCGGGAAGATCGCTCAGCAGGGCCTGGGCGGCCGCATCGCGGTCGCGGCCAAAGTCGCGCTCGAACCGGGCGACACGTTCCAGCGTGCCCAGCCAGCGTCTGAGCGGAAACCAGATCACCAGCAGGCCCGACACAAATCCGGCCATGGCCAGCACCAGCGCCTGCAGGGTGGTGTTCCAGAGGCTATCGGCCAGGGCATCGACGTTGAGACGAAGGCGCAACACGCCGTAGTCACGGCCACCGGCCGCGATGGGCACGATGGTGTCCGTCAACTGGCTTGACAGGTAAGTCCGCAGCCACATGGGCGAATCGCTGGTGGTGGTGGGGTTGTTGCGCACCACCTGTACGCCGTCAATCTCGCTGAAGCTTGCCTGGGCAAAACCCGCCCCCTGTGCCAGCACCTCCAGCACGTGGGTGATGGTGTCGTAGTCGCCGATCACCGCGCTGTCGGCCAGAGGCTGTTTGGACAGCAAGGCCATTTGGGCGGCCGCGTCTTGCAGGTCAAGCACCTCCTGGCTGAACTCGTGGTGGTAGAACAAAGCCAGCCCGCCCAGCAGCAGCGCCAGCAGGGTGGCCGAGTAGAGGGCATACACACGCCCGGTGATCGAGCGAGGCAGGCGCTGCCAGCGTCGGATGACGTGCATCATTCAGCGCAGGTTCTCGGGTGCAGTCTGGTAGAAGCGCCGGTAGGCCGCGTACTCGCTGCCATCGGAGGGAATGAAGTAGGCGTCGGCCGTCAGGCCCACCAGTTTGGACGCTTGGTGCAGCACCTCGCGGCCCTGTGGGTCCTTGTGCATGCCCACAAAGGCGGCGGCCACCGCGCGCTGGTCCTTCTCCGGCACTTTGCCCGAGACCATCAAGGCCAGATCGTGCAATGGGCCCGACTGCCACAGCACGCGGAATTGCTTGTTCTCCCGCTTGGCATAGCCCTCGATGAGCTGGGAGTTGCCGCCGACGGCCTTGACCTTGCCCGCCATCAGCTGGGCGAGGGCGCCGTTCTGGTTGCCGCCGAACACCACCTGAACGTCGATGCCGCTGGTCAGCAACTGGGCGTAGGCAAACTTGTAGGCCACCAATGCCTCCGCCCCGGGGAAGGCCACCGCTTCGCCCTTGAGCTGCGACAGCTCGGTGATGGGCGAATCTTCTGGCACCACGATCTGGCTGCGCACCGGCGGCAGCTGGCGTCGGCCGAACACCTTCCAGCCCAGTTTTTCGCGCTCGGGGCTGAACAGGTGGTTGGTGAAGACGAATTCCACCTCCTGCGCCAGCACTTGGGCTGTGGTTTCTGCCGACGTGCGCGCAATTTTCAGGTTCAACTTGACGCCGCTTTTCTCGGACACGTAGTCGATGATGGGGTTCCAGTAGGCGGCGGTGAGCTGGATGTCGTACTGGTTGACGGGCGAAAACCGGTAGACGGTGTCCGCCGCCAGCGCGGTCGACGCCCACAACAGCACAAGACCGGCCTGGAGCAGGCGTCTGAACATGGCTGGGAGTTCGATGGGGTGAATATTTCACATTTTAATTTGGAAATGCGAAAAAATGCAAATTAATCACATTCGCTGCAACAGGTGTTAAATGTGAGCTTGATGTCGGCCAAGCCCTGGTGTTAACCCTAGGTTGTGGCTCATTGGCCCCTTTTTGAAGCCGTTTTCATCACCTGTCTTGTGGGCGATGCGGTGAAGCAGTTCACAATTCACCCTTGTCATGACCCTGTTTTCCTGCCCGCTGCCCTTTGCGCCGGCCGCCTGCAAGGCGGCGGCGGTGTTGCCATGAGCGAGCACGGCGCCGATTTTCTGGCCGGTCTGCCACGCCAGCCACGCCTGCTGGTGGTGGACGACCAGGCCATCCAGATCCAGGTGCTGTACCGCGCGTTGGCGCCGGATTGCCAGGTGCTCATGGCCACCACCGGTGAGGCGGCCTTGCGCCTGTGCCACGAACGCCAGCCCGACCTGGTGCTGCTGGACGTGGAGATGCCCGGAATGGACGGTTTCGACGTGTTGCGTCAGCTCAAGACCGACCCCGCCACGCGCGAACTGCCGGTCATCTTCGTGACCGGCCATTCGAGCGATGACGTCGAATCACGCTGCCTGGAAGCGGGCGGTGTGGACTTCATCTCCAAGCCCATCAACCCGCGCGTGGTGCGCTCCCGCGTGAAGACGCACCTGATGCTGAAGTTCCAGTCGGACCTGCTGCGAGACATGGTGTTTGTCGATCCGCTCACCAACAGCTACAACCGCCGCTACTTTGACCAGCGCCTGGCGGTGGAGTGGTCGCGTGCGGCGCGCAGCGGCGCACCGCTGTCGCTGCTGATGGTGGACGTCGACCACTTCAAGGCCTACAACGACCACTACGGCCACCCGGCCGGCGACAGCGCCTTGCGCGACGTGGTGCGCGCCATCACCCGGCACCTCCAGCGTCCGGGCGACACCGTGGCCCGTTATGGCGGCGAAGAGTTTGCCTGCCTGCTGCCCGAAACCGACCACGCGGCCGCGATGATGCTGGCCGACCGCCTGGAGCAAGGCGTGCGTGAGCTGGCCCTGCCACACGCGCATTCGGGGGCTGCGCCAGTGGTCACCATCAGCGTTGGGGTGGGCACCGCTGTGCCGCCTTTTGAGGGTGAGGCACAGGCGCTGGTGCAAGACGCCGACCTGGCGCTGTACCGCGCCAAGCGTGGTGGGCGCGGGCGTGCACTGGGCCAATTGGTCCCTCAGGCCAGCAGCGCCTGACAGCGCGCCTGCGCGCCCTCGAAATCCAGTGCCATCACCGCGGCATGCAGTTCGGCGTAGGCCGCCTCTGCGTCGGCCGGCATCAGCGGGCCCAGGGCCTCGACCGCGTCGATGGCGGCCATGTCGGCGTTGCGCAGCATGGCCACCAGCCGCTGCATCGGTTCGCGCCAGTGGGTGGGGTCTGGCTTGTGCGGGGCAGGGACAGGGGCCGGGGCGGGAGTGGGGGTGTCTTGCGCCAGTGTGTCCACCAGCGCTTGAGCCGGCACCAGCAGGTCTTGCCATGGTTTCAGCACCTCGGCCGCGGCCTGTGGCCGTGCCTCGGCGCGGGCGGCCGCTTGGGCGAGGGCGTCCAGGCCCAGGGTGGCGGCCAGGCCCTTGAGGCTGTGCAAATGCCGCAGCAGGCGCTCGGTGTCGCCGCTTTGCAGCGACGCTTGCAGCGCCGCCATCTCGGCCGGGCTGTCTTGCAGAAAACGTTGCAGCATGCGGCGGTAGATATCGCGGCGGCCGCCCAGGCGCGCCAGCGCGCTGTCGAGCGCCACGCCGTCGCTGACTGACCGAGGCATGACGGCGTCGCGCTGCTTGGTGGCGGCCGGCGTGTTGAGGGCGCTGCCTGTGGCCGCACGCAACACGGCCACCAGTTGGTCCAGCACAAAAGGTTTGCCCACGTGTTCGTTCATGCCAGCGTCCAGACAGGCCTGCCTGTCGGCCGCCGTGGCGTTGGCTGTCATGGCCACGATGGGCAGGGTGTCGCGCCGAAGTTCGGTGCGGATGTGGCGTGCGGCCGCCAGGCCGTCCATCACCGGCATCTGCAGGTCCATCAGCACCGCGTCCCAGGGCGTGTTGGCCTGGGCCACGGCACGCACGGCCATCTCCCCGTTGTCCACCACCGTCACCAGCGCGCCCTCGCTTTCCAGCAGTTCGCAAGCCACCTGCTGGTTGATGGAGTTGTCTTCGGCCAGCAGCACGCGCAAGCCCTGTAACCGTAAGGTGGTGGCGGTGGCCTCGGGCCGTGCCACCGTGTCCCCCAGGGCGTGGCGCAAGGCGCCGGGGGTGACGGGCTGGGTCAGGCAGCCGGCGAGGCCGTTGCCATCGTCCAGCGGCACGTCCTGGCCGTGGCCCACGATCAACCAACAGCGTGCCTGCGGGTCGCTGCGGTGCCAGTCGCGGCACAGGGCGAGGGCGTCCATGTCGGGCAAGGGCGCAGCCACCAACACGGCGTCCACCGCTTCGCCCCGGTGCGCGTGGGCCAGGGCGGCCTGGCCGCTGGCGGCGGTCTCCACCTCGCAACCCAGGCCCGTGAGCATGCGCACCAGCAAACGGCAGGACGCCGATTGGGTGTCCACCAGCAGCACCCGGCGTGGCGTCGGCAGGGTGGCGGGCGGTGTGAGGGTGTCGGGCAGCGCCAGTGCCAGCTCGAAATGGAAACAGCTGCCCTGGCCCAGGGCGCTGTCCAGGCGCAGCTCGCCGCCCATCAGCGCCACCAGGCGCTGGCTGATGGACAGGCCCAGCCCGGTGCCACCAAAACGGCGCGTGGTGTCGGCTTCGGCCTGGGTGAAGCCGCTGAAGATCTTGCGCTGGTTCTCGGGTGCGATGCCAATGCCCGTGTCGCGCACGGCAATGTGTATTTGGGCCACGCCGTCCTGCACTGAGCGCAGCGCCATCGACACCACCACCTCGCCCTCGGCGGTGAACTTCACCGCGTTGCCCCCCAGGTTGACCAGCACCTGCTGCAGGCGCAACACGTCGCCCACCAGCACCGGCGGCAGGGCCGGGTCGATGTCGTAGAGCACCTGCAAGGGTTTACCGGCGGCGTTCACGGCCAGCACCAGCCCGAGGTCGCGCAGCAGCGTCTCGACCTCAAAAGGTTGGGTTTCCAGCGTCATCTTGCCGGCCTCGACCTTGGAGAAATCCAGGATGTCGTTGAGCAAATTGAGCAGGGAGCGAGCAGCACCCTCGGCCTTGGCCGCGTGGTCGGCCTGGCGCGCATTGAGCGCGCTGCGCCGCAACAGGGCCAACATGCCCAGGACCGCGTTCATCGGGGTGCGGATCTCGTGACTCATGTTGGCCAGGAACTGGCTCTTGGAGCGCGAGGCCGCTTCGGCCGCCTCGGTGGCACGCACGAGGTCGGTGATGTCGATGCGAAAGCCCACCGTGTGGCCGTCGGCCATGCGGCGTTCGATGACGCGCACCACCCGCCCGTCGTCGAGGTGCTGCACCAGCGAGGTGTTGGCGGCGCGGTGTTGCGCCATGCGTTCGGCCACCCAGTCGTCGATGCGGCCCATGGCCAGGGCGTACTGGCCGCGTTCGGCACCCTTGCGGATGATGTCTTCAAAGCGTGCGCCGGGCACGATCAGGTCGGCCGAGGCAGCGTACAGGTCGCGGTATTTTTCGTTGCAGAACACCAGGCGGTCGTCGGGGTCGTAAAGCACAAAAGCTTCGTTGACGGTGTCGATGGCGCCGCGCAGCAGGGCCTCCTTCTGGGCAATGGCCTGCTCCGCCTGCTTGCGTTCGCTGATGTCGATGTAGGTGGTGACAAAACCACCGCCGGGCATGGGTGCCCCCTGTATCTCCAGCGGAATGCCGCCCGGGCGCACCCGCTCGAAGCGGTGCGGGCGCGCCTCGCCTCGCGCGCGCTCCACGATATCGGCCACGATGGCCTCGATGTCGCCGTCGCCGTATTCGCCGCGTTCGGCGTTGTATCGGATGAAGTCCTCAAAGCGTGGGGGCTGGCGGTCAAAGAGCGAATCTGGAAATCCGAGCAGCCGTTTGTATTCGGCGTTCGACGCGACCAAATCGAGGTTGCGGTTGAACACGCTCATGCCACATGGCAGGGCGTCGAGGATGCTGCGCATCAGCGCGTTCTGCTCGCGCAGTTCCTGCTCCAACTGCCGCTGTTCGGTCACGTCGTGGTTCAGGCCGATCATGCGCAGCGCGCGGCCATCGGCGTCGCGGACGACGTGGGCAGCGCCGCGCAAGTGGTGCACGCTGCCGTCCTCGTGCACGATGCGGAACTCGGCCTGGAACGGACGCCCACCGGCCAGTGCGCTGGCCAGCGCTTCGTTGGTGCGGGCGCGGTCGTCCGGGTGCAGGGCGCGGCGCCAGATCAGCAGGGGCTCGGCCTGAAGGCCGTCGGCCGGCACGCCGAACATGCGGTACATCTGTGCGTCCCAGATGCGCTGGCCAGTCACCAGGTCGATTTCCCACACGCCCAGCCCGGCGCTGTCCGCCGCCATGGTCATGCGCTCGTTCACGTCGCGCAGTGCACGCTCGGCGCGTTTTTGTGCGGTGATGTCGGCGGCGATGGCCATGAAGCCGTTGAGGGTGCCGTCGGGGTGGCGCAGGGGCTGGATTTCCAGCTGCAGCCAACGGTCCTCCCCGTCCTGATGGTGCGCGGTCTCGCCCCGGAACGCCTGTGCCTTGTCCAGCGCCAGGCGCATGCGCCGTAGCAGCTCGGGGTCGTTCTGCTGGATGTGCAGCAGCTCGCTGGGCAGGTGCCCCAGGGTGTCCTGCGCTGGCAGACCACACAGGCGCTCAAATGCTTCGTTGACCCAGACGATGTGCCGCGACACGTCGGTGATCACCACCGCGTTGGACGTGCGCTGGGCCACCTTGGCCAGGCGGTCGAGGTCTTGTGTCATGCGCGCGGCCAGTTGCTCGGCCTGTTCGCGCCCCAGGGTGACCACTCGCACCAGGTAGGTCAACAAGGCGGTGATGAGCAGGCCGGCCAGCAGCGTGAAGGGGGCCACCGCGCCACCGGCCGTGGCGTCGAAGGCGGGTGTGCTGCTGACTTGCAGCAGGTAGGGCTGGCCCAACACGTCCAGCGAACGTGTCAACCGGAACGAACGGCCGCCGTCCGGGGTGGTTGGTTGGGCGCTCAGGTGGCCGTCGCTGTCGAAGACCAGTTGGCTCAGATCATCTGTACGCGTACCCGCGAACAGCTCGAAATCGAGCAGGCCATCGGCCAGGGCGGCCACGTGGCCCAGCAGTTCGGACGCGACGATGGCCGCGTAAAACACCCCATCCAGGGCGGCCCTGCGCTCGGCGGGGCTGGCCGGCATGCCCCCCCCGGGGCGGCGGTACACCGGGTCGAACATCAGAAACCCCGGGCTCTGGCGCCCGTCCTGCACCAGGGCGATGGGGGCGGTCAGCGTTGGCTGCCCACTGTCGATCGCCTGTTCAATGGCTTGCCGACGACGCGCTTCGCTGCCCACGTCCAGGCCATGGGCCCCCGGGTTGTCGGCTGAGGGCTCGATGTACCGGATCACATAGTGCTGGGGATGGTGGCTGGGTGCGATCTCTCTGATCTGCAGTGGGGCCTCATCCTCTGCACTGGTCCGTGCCACGTAGACATTCACCTGGTCTTTCGAGACCCGTTCGATCAACCCCAGACCCCGGATGCCAGGGAAGGCCCTGGGCAGGTCCAGTGCCTCCACGAAGGCCCGGAATTCGCTGTGGCTCACCTCACCGCTACCGGCGTGCAACCCGACCGCGCCTTGCAGTCCGTACAGGGGCAACTGGAAACGCTGGCGCACCTCTTTGTCGATGCGCTCCGCGTGGCGGTCAAAGCGTTCCTGCGCCTGCTGTCGGTTGTAGCTGGCGACCACGCCGGCCACCGCCACGCTCAGCAACACACCCAGCGCTGCCACCGCGATTTGCGGCCAGGCGCCGCGCCAGCGTCCCCCGGCGCTCATCGCTGTACCCACGCCGAGGCGCACCGCGAAGTTTGTCGAGGGATGTCTCCAAAGTTGACAATCGTTGACATAATGTTTCTATCGTAGCCACAGAAGGGCCCCTCATGAGCGCCTTTGCCAAGCTGTCGTTGAAGCTGCGCCTGATCGTGACCACGGCGGTGCTCGTGGTCCTCAGTGTGGCGGTCGTGTCGGCCTTCAACTTTTTCACGGTGCGAAGTTCGGCCATGGCCACGCTGACCCAGAGCACCCAGGCGCTGGCGGAGGCCCGGGCGGCGGGCATTGCCGAGTGGGTCAAGAGCCGGGCAGCGGTGGTGCAGTCGCTGGAGCCGGCCACGGCGGTGCCCGAGCCGCTGCCTGCGCTCAGCCAAGCCGTGCGCAGCGGCGGCTTCGACACCACCTACATTGGCTACGCCAGCAAGAAGGCCATCTTCTCCAGCCCACAAAACCTGCCACCCGACTGGGACCCCACCGCCCGGCCTTGGTACACCCAGGCGTCGGCGACCCAGGGCGTGGCCCTGACCGAACCCTATGTGGACGCCGGCAGCAAGAAGCTGGTGATGACCTTTGCGCTGGCCGTGAAAAGCGGGGGCCAGACCGCCGCTGTGGCGGCCGGCGATGTGTTCATGGATGTGGTGGCCAGCAGTGTCACCGCCATCCACCCCACGCCGTCGAGCAAAGCCTTCATCGTGTCGCGGGCCGGCAAGGTGCTGGTGCACGAAACACTGGACCTGGTGCTCAAGGACGCCACCGCCCTGGCGCCGGACCTGAACGCGGCGGGCGTGGGCGCCATGGTGGACAGCCGGCAACTGACGCGCATCGACATCCAGGGCACGGACAGCCTGTTGTCGGCTGTGCCCATTGCCGGCACCGACTGGGTGCTGGTGGTGGCCCTGCACCGAGGCGAGGCCCTCGCAGGTTTGCGGCAGTTGCTGGTCAACGCCCTGTTGGGCGGGGTGGTGGTGGCGGCCTTGAGTGTGCTGGCTGCGGCGGCCGTGGTGGCCACCGCCGTGGCGGGCCTGGGCCGGCTGGAGAAGGCCATGCAGGACGTGGCCTCGGGCGATGGCGATCTGACCCGCCGCCTGCAGGTGCATGGCCACGACGAACTGGCGCGCATCGCGCAGGGCTTCAACAACTTCGTGGAAAAAATCCGCATGACGCTGGTGGACATCCGGCAGACCAGCCAGTCGGTGCACCAGGCGTCTGACGAGATCGCCACCGGCAACCACGACTTGTCGGCCCGCACCGAACAGACCGCCTCCAGTCTGGAAGAAACCGCCTCCACCATGGAGGAGATGACCGATGCGGTGGCGCAATCGACCCAGACCGCCGAAGAGGCCAACCGCATCGCGGCGGCAGCAGCCGAGTCGGCCGCGCGTGGTGGCGAGGTGGTGGCGCGGGTGGTGGGCAGCATGGAGGAGATCACCCACAGCTCGCGCAAGATCAACGACATCATCACCGTCATCGACGGCATTGCCTTCCAGACCAACATCCTGGCGCTGAACGCAGCGGTGGAGGCGGCGCGCGCGGGTGAGCAGGGCCGGGGCTTTGCGGTGGTGGCCGGTGAGGTGCGCACCCTGGCGCAGCGCAGTGCCGAAGCGGCCAAGGAGATCAAGGTGCTGATCGGGCGCTCGTCCCAGGCGGTGGAGGCGGGCTCGGCCCTGGTGGGCGAGACGGGCACCGCCATGCAGGACATCGTGGACCAGGTGCGGCGGGTTTCTCAAATGATGCAGGCCATCTCGGCGGCGGCCAACGAGCAGCGCTCCGACATCACGCAGGTGGGGGCGGCCATCGCCAAGCTCGATCAGATGACGCAGCAGAACGCCGCGCTGGTGGAGCAGAGCGCGGCCGCCGCCTCCAGCCTCAAGGACCAGGCCGAGCACCTGGCGCAGACGGTGGGCCAGTTCAAGGTCGGCCTGTCATGAGGGGGTGCAACCTACTGGGGGCATGGGTGTGGAGGTGGTGATCGGATTGGGGGTGGCGTTGGTCGCCATGGCGCTGGCCTGGCACTGGCGGCGGCGGGTGCGGCCTCAGCATGCCAGCGCGCGCGTGCAGGTGGCCGAGGCGCAGGTGGCGCCGCTGCCCACGCTGACTGTGGCTCCCCGGCCCGAGGCCCCGCTGGTGTGGCCAAACTGGCGCCCCGTGCGTGCTATCGACCTGCCGCCCGAGCGCCAGCGCCAGTTGCTGGACACCCACGCGGCCCTGCCACGCCCGTCCCAGTTGCTGGACCAGTTGCTGTCGCCCGAGTTCATCAACCAGGCCAGCGCCCGGCAACTGGCCGAGCTGGTGGCGGGTGAACCGCTGCTGGCCGCACGTGTGCTCAAGGCGGTGAATGCGCCCTTTTATGGTTTGCCACAACCGGTGAACAGCATCGCGCAGGCGGTGACCTACCTGGGCGTCACCACGGTGCGCATCACCTGCCTGCGCTACATCTTCATTGCCGCCTTCAAGACCGGCGACCTGCAGCGCCAGCAAGCCATTGACAGGCTCTGGCAGGCCAGCGCCCTGGCCAGCGAACTGATGTCGCGGGCCGGCAGCGCCTTGCCACTGGCCGACGCCGGGCGTTGGTCCAGTGCCGTCCTGCTGTCTTTCCTGGGGCGACTGGCGGTGTTGGCCAGCGCGCCCACCGGGCATTTGCCCGAGCTGTCTGGGGCATCGCCCCTGCCGCGCATGGAAGCGGAGCAACGGCTGCTGGGTCTGTGCGCGGCCGAACTGGGGCGCCTGCTCATGACGGCGTGGGGCCTGCCGGTGGGGGTGGTGGACGATGCCTTGGACATCGAGTGGCTGCTGTTCGATGGCGGTGACGGCCGGACAGATGGACGCACGGAAGCGCTGGCCGTGTCCGCGCTGTGTGTGCGGCTGAGCGAGCGGGCGGTGGTGGGTGGCGGCCCCACTTTCGACTTCGAGACCGAGGCCGCGCACGACATCGCCTGCCTGCGCGCCCGCATGGGCCCGGCGCGGCGCCTGTCGGTCCAGGCCTGGCTGGCCACGCCGGCGGTGCAAGCGCTGCTGCAGCGGGGTGTGACCTCAGCCTGAGGTGCTGCCGTACACCACCACGCGTCCGCGGCCCAGGCGCTTGGCGTGGTAGCACGCAGCGTCGGCGTCGTGCAGCAGCGCGTCGGCGCTGTCGGCGCTGCTGGTGAACGAGCGCACGCCCACGCTGGCCCCGATGCGAAAGACATGGGTGTCCACGCTGAACTCGTGGTGGCGTATGGTGTCCACGATTTTTTGCGCCACCGCAACGGCTTGGGTCTGGTCGCAGGCGCGCAACAGGATCACGAACTCGTCGCCGCCAAAGCGTGCCACGCTGTCGTTGGCCCGAACCGACCGCTGAACGGCAGCGGCCACCTGGCACAACACCGCATCGCCCTTGGCGTGGCCGGCCAGGTCGTTGACGGCCTTGAAGCCATCCAGGTCCACAAACAGCAGGCTGCTGCAGTTCGGGAGGTCCGACGCTTCCTGCAGCAAGGGGTGCAGCCCCCGGCGGTTCAGCAGCCCGGTGAGCGCGTCGCGGTGACTTTCCAGCCGCAAGCGTTCGGCAAGCTGGTGCATCTCGGCCACGGCACGTTTTTCGCGGCTGATGTCCGAGTGGCAGCTGCAGGCTTGTTCGCCGGTGGTCGCACTCATGGTGACCCGGATCCAGCGCGGACCGGGCATGGGGATCTCGAAGGGCACGCCGGAAAACTGCAGGCTGTCGCGCAGCGCCGCGTTCAGGTCCAGCTCCAGTGACTGGTCGCTGGGTGTGGCCGCTTGCTGCCAGTGCTGGCGAACCAGCTCGTCGTAGGTTTTGCCCAGGGCGTCGTGCTGGCTGCGCAGGCCATACATCGCCACAAACCGGTCGTTGGCAAACACGATGCGCCCCTCCGCATCGTGTATCGCCAGGCCGTCGGACAGCTGGTCGAGCACCCGCAGGGTTTCGGGCACCTGCTGGGTGGCGGCTGACGTGGCGGCCAGTGGTGGCAGGGCCGGGTTGAGCAGGCTGGCTTCCAGGTTGGACAAATCCAGCCAGGTCCGGACCCGGTCGCCGTTGGGCTGCGGCGTGGCGGCCACGCGCAGTTTGCGGCCACGGTGCACGAAGACGTATTCCCGCGTCTGCTCGTGGTGCCGCCGGATGCCGTCCTGGATGTAGCGATCGATGTGAACGTGCTCCGCTTCTGGCAAGCGCAAAAGGTAGAAGCGGCGCAGGTTGTCCGCGTAGGGTTCGCCCACGTGGATGTGGTCAGCGTGTTCCGGAAAAAACCGCAGGAAGTGCCCGTTCCAGGCCACCGTGCGGTCCATAGGATCGAAAACACACATGCCCACACCCAGGGAGTCGAGCAGAGCGGCGGTTTGGCGGTAGGTCATGGCAGGGCAGCGATGTACGGCTCCTACTGTACCTGCCTGGACGGGGCCGGGTGCTGCGCGCGGTGGTTGGATTCAGCCTGGGGTGGCGGCGTCCTGCGCGAACCACCGCCCATCGCCCAGCATCATTTCCTGGTGCCCTTTCCCGGCCGGGATCATGGGGTAGCAGTTCTCTTGCTGGGCCACGCGCACGTCCAGGAAGAAGGGGCCCGGGCTGGCGAGGCATTCGGCCAGGGCCGCGTCCAGTTCGTCCGGCTGGTCCACCCGCCGCGCACCCCAGCCAAAGGCCTTGGCCAAGGCCACGAAGTCGGGCAGGGCCGCGTTCCAGCTGTGGCTCAGGCGGTTGCCGTGGATGAGCTGTTGCCACTGGCGCACCATGCCCATGTGGCTGTTGTTGGACAGCACCACCTTGACCGGTGTGGCGTGCTGCATGGCGGTGGACAGCTCCTGGATGTTCATCAGGATGGAGGCGTCGCCACTCACGCACACCACGGTCTTGTCGGGGTGGGCGATCTGTGCGCCAATGGCCGCTGGCAGGCCATAGCCCATGGTGCCGGCGCCGCCCGAGGTGAGCCAGCGCCGGGGCTGCTCGAAACGCAGGTGCTGCGCGGCCCACATCTGGTGCTGGCCCACGTCGGTGGAGACGATGGCATCGTGTTGAGTCAGCTGCTGTTGCAGCGTGTGCATCAACTGCTGCGGCAGGATCACGTCGGCGCGTGGTGTGAAGCCCAGGCTGTTGTGGCTTCGCCAGGTCTGGATGCGTTGCCACCAGGCATCGAGCCGATGGTCCTGGGGATGTGTGGGCGGCGCCTGGGTGGGCAACACGGCCATCAAGGCATCCAACACCTGCGCACAGTCGCCGTGCAGGGCCACGTCCACCGCCACCACCTTGTTGATGTTTTTTGCGTCGATGTCGATGTGGATTTTCTTGGCGCGTGGCGCGAAGTCGGCCAACTTGCTGGTCACTCGGTCGTCGAAACGCGCGCCCACGCAGACGATGAGGTCGGCATGGTGCATGGCCTGGTTGGCCTCCAGCGTGCCGTGCATGCCCAGCATGCCCAGGAAACGCGGGTCCGACGCGGGGAAGGCGCCCAGGCCCATGAGTGTGAGCGTGGTGGGCAGGTGCAGGCGGCGGGCCAGTTGCGTGAAGGCCGCGCAGGCACTGGGGCCGGCGTTGATGAGGCCACCACCGCCGTACAGCACCGGCTGGCGTGCGGCCAGCAGCAGCTCGGCCGCCTGTTGCAGGGCGCTCGAAGGAGGCAGGGTGGGGGCCGACAAGGTGGGGGCGGTTTCTGTGGCTGGCACCTCGCGCACGCGCTGAAGCTGCACGTCCTTGGGCACGTCCAGCAGCACCGGCCCGGGCTTGCCCGACGCAGCGATGTGCAGCGCCTGGCGCACGGCCGCAGCGGCTTCGCTCGCGTCGCGCAGTTGGTGGTTCCATTTGGTCACCGGGCGCGACAGGCCAATGGCATCGCACTCCTGAAACGCCTGGGTGCCGATCACGCCCGTGGCCACCTGGCCGCTGATGCACAGCACGGGAACAGCGTCGCTGTGCGCGTCGAGCAGGCCGGTGACGGTGTTGCTCATGCCCGGGCCAGAGGTGACCAGCACCACCCCCACACGGCCGGTGGACCGCGCATAACCCTCGGCCGCGTGCACGGCGGCCTGCTCGTGCCGCACCAGCACGTGGCGCAGGGCGGGGCGCTGGTAGAGCGCGTCGTACAGAGGCAACGCGGCGCCACCGGGGTAGCCAAAAATCGTGTCCACCCCACAGTCCAACAAGGTGTCGAGCAGCAGCTCAGCGCCGTTGAGGCTCAGCTCGGGGCGGGTGGCAGAAAGGGTTTCGGTGGTGGCGGTGTTCATGTGGATATTTTTCTGCGAACAACGCCAAATTTTTTCAATTTATGCGGCATTTTTGGCCGGTACAGCCAAAAAATCCATCAAATAAGGGATCAAAGTCCGAAAAATCATCGGTGGATATTGATCGGACTGGCATTGCCACTTGTTCCGCCGATGCCACCTGGCGGTGGTTGCCCATCTGTAGTTGCTACCAACCGACTGGGTGTTCAGCGTTGTTTTTAAAAAAGACAATAGATTGTCTTAATTGGGCATCCATCAAGCTGCTTGTTTGCCCGCGAATTCTGGGTTTTTGCGTGGTTTTATTGGTGTAAATACCTAGATCATGACCAGTTTTTGCGTTTGACGTCAGAATTTTTGAATCCTAGAATTAGGCAACATATTGTCTTAAAAACGATTTGAAACCCTGCCAGGTGGCGGGGCCTGGCCCACATTCAAAGGAGCACTTCATGCGCAATCTCGATGGAAAAACCGTGGTCGTCACCGGGGGGGCCGGTGGCATTGGTGGTGCGACCTGCCGCCGCTTCGCAGCAGAGGGCGCCCGGGTCGCCGTTTTCGACATGAACCTGGAGGCCGCCGAGCGGGTGGCGCAGGGCATCCGTGCCGCCGGTGGCGTGGCCCAGGCCTTCCAGTGCAACATCACCGACCGCGCTGAGGTGGATGCGGCTGTGGCCGCCACCGAGGCCGCGCTGGGCCCGATCGATGTGCTGGTTAACAACGCCGGCTGGGACGTGTTCAAGCCCTTCACCAAAACCGTGCCCGCCGAGTGGGACAAGCTGATCGCCATCAACCTCACCGGCGCGCTGCACATGCACCACGCGGTGTTGCCGGGCATGGCGGCACGCAAGCAGGGC
>DASUIK010000195.1:0-7313 GCA_036279795.1 Burkholderiaceae bacterium
CCCACCTCGCGCTGGGTGACGATGCAGTTCTTGTGCGGGTGCACAAACTCCACCGGGTCTTCCACCGTGATGATGTGACCGTAGCTGTTGTCGTTGCGCCAGTCCACCATGGCCGCCAACGATGTGGACTTACCCGAGCCCGTGGCACCCACAAAGATGCACAGACCGCGTTTGGTCATGGCCACATCTTTCAGGATGGGTGGCAGGCCCAAGCCGTCGAGCGTGGGAATGGTGTTGGGGATGGTGCGCAAGACCAGTCCCACCTTGCCCATTTGCACCAGCGCGTTCACACGGAAACGGCCAATGCCACCGGGTGCGATGGCAAAGTTGCATTCCTTGGTGCGCTCGAATTCGGCCGCCTGCTTGTCGCTCATGATGGAACGCGCCAGGGCTTGTGTGTGCACACCCGACAGCGGCTGCGGCGAGACCTTGGTGATCTTGCCGTCCACCTTGATGGCGGGTGGGAATTCGGCCGTCAAAAACAGGTCGCTGCCGTTGCGGCTGACCATGAGCTTGAGCAGGTCGTTGATGAATTTGGTGGCTTGATCGCGTTCCATACCGGTCACCCAGGAAAGTTCTCAGGAATCTTGGCCTTGCCGCGCGCCTCGGCCGCGCTGATCACGTTGCGTCTCACCAGCTCGGTCAGGTTCTGGTCCAGCGTCATCATGCCGGCGGCGTTGCCGGTCTGGATGGCCGAATACATCTGCGCCACCTTGGCCTCGCGGATGAGGTTGCGGATGGCGGGCGTGCCGATCATGATCTCGTGCGCTGCCACACGGCCCTGACCGTCCTTGGTCTTGCACAGCGTTTGCGAGATGACGGCCACCAGCGATTCGGACAACATGGCGCGCACCATCTCTTTTTCCTCGGCCGGGAAGACGTCGATGATGCGGTCGATCGTTTTGGCCGCACTGGAGGTGTGCAGGGTGCCGAAGACCAGGTGGCCGGTTTCGGCGGCCGTCATGGCCAGGCGGATGGTCTCCAGGTCGCGCATTTCGCCCACCAGGATGGCATCCGGGTCTTCGCGCAGCGCCGACTTGAGCGCGGCCGCAAAGCTCAGCGTCATTTGCCCCACTTCGCGCTGGTTGATCAGGCACTTCTTGGATTCGTGCACGAATTCGATCGGGTCTTCCACCGTGAGGATGTGACCGTACTCGTTTTCGTTGAGGTAGTTCACCATGGCCGCCAGCGTGGTGGACTTGCCCGAGCCGGTGGGCCCGGTCACCAGCACAAGGCCACGCGGCTTGAGCGCCAGGTCGGCAAATATCTTGGGCGCGTTGAGCTGTTCCAGCGTCAGGATCTTGCTGGGGATGGTGCGAAACACCGCCGCCGCGCCTCGGTTCTGGTTGAAGGCGTTGACACGGAAACGCGCCAAGCCGTCGATCTCGAACGAGAAGTCCACTTCGAGGAATTCCTCGTAGTGCTTGCGCTGGGTGTCGTTCATGATGTCGTACACCATGGCGTGCACCTGCTTGTGGTCAAGCGCATCCACGTTGATGCGCCGCACGTCGCCGTGCACCCGTATCATCGGTGGCAAGCCGGCCGAGAGGTGCAGGTCCGACGCCTTGTTTTTGACGCTGAACGCCAGCAGTTGGGTGATGTCCATTCCCTAGGGCCCCATCCTCAAATCGTTTTTGACAATCCCATTATGACCACGATTGGCGACAATCTCCAAAGCCAGCGCGCAAGGCTGTGGCGTGCGTGCGAACAAGCCGGGCGGCCGCCTGATGCGGTGCGGCTGTTGGCGGTGAGCAAGACCTTCGGGCCCGACGCCGTGCGGGATGCGCTGGCGGCCGGTCAACTCGCTTTTGGCGAGAACTACGTGCAAGAAGGGGTGGACAAAATCGCTGCGGTGGGTGCTGTGCCGGGCATCGAGTGGCACTGCATCGGCCCGATCCAAAGCAACAAAACGCGCCCGGTGGCCGAACACTTCGACTGGGTGCAATCCGTGGACCGGCTCAAAATTGCCCAGCGCCTGAGCGAGCAGCGCCCCGAGCATCTCCCACCGCTGCAGGTGTGCCTGCAGGTCAACGTCGATGGCGGCGCCAACAAATCGGGCGTCACTGCGGCCGAACTGCCCAAGCTGGCTGCCGCGGTGGCTGCGCTGCCTCGCCTGACACTGCGCGGCCTCATGGCCATTCCCGAGCCGGCGCCCGACTTCGAGACCGCACGGGGCCTGTTCACCCAGGTACGCGCCCTCTTCGACGCCCTCAACGCCCAGGGTCTGGGCTTGGACACCCTTTCCATGGGCATGAGCGACGATCTGGAAGCCGCCGTGGCGGCCGGCAGCACCATGGTACGGGTGGGGCGCGGCGTGTTTGGCGCTCGGGCCTACGCAACCACCTGAGCACCACTCTGAGCGAACTCGCTCACTTTTTCGCGCCCGGCCCCTGCATCGGCTTGACGCTGCCGCAGTCGGCCGACAGCCATTTGCCCTGGCCTTCCATCGTCATATTTTGCGGCTTGCCCTGGTGCTGGCTGGTCATCACCATCTTCATGCTGTACGCCGTGTCGCCCATGAAGGTGTAAGTGCCCTCGCCACTGGACGGCGGCTTGGTGCAGGCGAACTTCATCTTCATGGTGTTGCCACTGCGCGAGGTGACGGTGGTGGTGCAATCGCCTTCGGTCTGGGTGGGCATGTCGTTGCGCGCCGCCATTTCGGGCGTGATGCACACCTTCATGGCCATGCCGCCACCGGCGCCCGGCGTCGGCATGGCCCCCCCTTGTTTGGCCATCATGTCCTGCATCATCTTGCGCTGCTCGGGCGGCATGTCGGCCAACTGCTTTTGCATCTCGGCCATGGCCTTGTCCATCTCGGGGTTGCCGCCCATTTTGTGCTGGATTTCCCACAGGCCGGGTTTGGTGCTTTGGGCCCAGGCGGCGCCGCTGGCCAGCAGCAGTGCCAAACCGGCCACGGCGATGGGGCGTGATGTGTTCATGCGCAGTTCCTCACAGTTCGACAGAGCCCCATTCTGGCGTTCGACAGGTCAAAACGCCAGCCGCGTGCTGTTTTTCACCTCCTCCATCACCGCGTAGGTGCGGGTTTCGCGCACGCCGGGCAGCTGCCACAACACGGTACCCGCAAAGTCGCGGTAGGCGGCCATGTCGGCCACGCGGGTCTTGAGCAGGTAGTCAAAGCCGCCGGCCACCATGTGGCATTCCATGATTTCGTCGCGCACCTGCACCGCCGCCTTGAACTGCTCGAACACATTGGGCGTGGTGCGGTCCAGCAGCACCTCCACAAACACCAGCATGCCCCGGCCCAGCTTGAGCGGGTCCAGGCGCGCTTCAAAGCCCAGGATGTAGCCCTCGCGGGTCAGCCGCTGGGTGCGCGCCAGCACCGCCGTGGGCGACAGCGCCACGGCCTCGGCCAGCTTGAGGTTGCTGATGCGCCCGTCCTGCTGCAGCAGGTGCAGGATGCGGCGGTCGGTGCGGTCCAGGTCTTCCATTTTTTTAACTACATCATGGCCATTTTTTGGTGAATTATTCACCACCAAAACGCCGAACATCCGCTCATTCACCAAATCAACGGAGTTCTGTCATGCGCCTGCCCACCCCCTACCGCCCCGAGGCGGACACCGTCGTCCACCGCCTGGCCCAGCTGGATGGCCGGCTCGACTGGCACGCCGCCGCGCGCGTGGCCGCGCCCTGGGTGCAGGCCGTGCGCGACAACCCGCCGCCTTTCTGGGCCATGGAAAGCCTGCTCAAGGAATACCCCATCAGCAGCGCCGAGGGCCTGGCTTTGATGCGCCTGGCCGAAGCCTTGCTGCGCGTGCCCGACGCTGAAACCGCCATCGCCCTCACCGCCGACCAGTTGGGCCGCGCCGACTTCGATGCCGCCGGCCACCCGGCCTTGGCGCGCTTGTCCTCCAGCGCCATCGGCCTGAGCAAACGCTTTTTGCCTGGCGGTGAATCGGGTGGCACAACGGGTGGTCTTTTGGGCAAACTGGGCGCCCGCACCGTGGTGGCCGCCACGCTGCGCGCGGTGCAGTTGCTGGGCCACCAGTTTGTGTTGGGTGAAACCATCCAATCGGCCATGAAGACGGCAGCCCAGGCCCGAAAGGACGCGCCCAGCCTGACGTTCAGCTACGACATGCTGGGCGAAGGGGCGCGCACCGCCGAGGACGCCCAGCGCTACTTCCACAGCTACCAACAAGCCATCGCCGCCATCGCATCACAGGCACAGAGCAACGAGCGCAACAACGACGGCATCAGCATCAAACTGAGCGCCCTGCACCCGCGCTACGAAGACGCACAACACCAGCGCGTGTTGGCCGAACTGGTGCCACGCGTCTGGGCTTTGTGCGAGCAGGCGGCCCAAACGCGCATCAACCTCACCATCGACGCGGAAGAGGTGGACCGGCTGGAACTCTCGCTCGATGTGTTCAACGCCCTGCTGGCCCGCGTGGCCAAGCAGCAGCCACAGTGGACCGGTTTTGGCCTGGCGCTGCAGGCCTACCAGACCCGCGCGCTGGAGCTGATCCAACATGTCACCCTGCTCGCACGGCAGCACCGCGTGCGCCTGATGTGCCGCCTGGTCAAAGGCGCCTACTGGGACGCCGAAATCAAACGCGCCCAGGAGCTGGGCCTGCCGCACTACCCCGTGTTCACCCACAAGCACCACACCGACATCTCTTACCTGGCCTGCGCGCGCGCGTTGCTGGATGCCAGCGATGTGATCTACCCGCAGTTCGCCACGCACAACGCGGCGACGATTGCCGCCATTCAACAGATGGCCGCGAAAGCAGGCACGCCCTTTGAGTTCCAACGCCTGCACGGCATGGGCGAAGGCGTGTACCGCGAGGTGCTCAAAAACCCACTGGTGCGCTGCCGCGTCTACGCGCCCGTCGGCGCCCACCGCGACCTGCTGGCCTACCTGGTGCGCCGCCTGCTGGAGAACGGTGCCAACTCCTCCTTCGTCCACCAGTTGGCCGACCCCACCGTGGGCCTGGAAGACCTGCTGGTCTCACCCCTGTACCTGGCACCCGAGCCCAGCCAGCCGCTGCCGGTGGCCTTGTTCGGTGCGCAGCGGGCCAACAGCATGGGGGTGGACCTGAGCGTGGCCAGCCAACGCCAGCCGCTGCTCGATGCCCTGACCACCACGCCGGTACCGGCGGTGACCGAAACCAACCCAGCCACGCTGCCCGCCGCGTTTGAACGCTGCGCCAGTGCTGCCCGCGCTTGGCGCGATGCACCGGTGGACGAACGCGCCCAGGCCCTGCGCCGGAGTGCCGATGCGCTCGAAACCGAACTGCCTCGCTTCTGCGCACTGCTGGTGCAAGAAGCCTACAAAACCTGGGGCGACGCCGTGGCCGAGGTGCGCGAGGCGGTGGACTTTCTGCGCTACTACGCCGCCGAAGCCGAACGCGTGATGGGCCCGATCGAACTGCCCGGCCCCACCGGCGAAAGCAACACACTTCGCCTGACCGCTCGCGGCGTGTGGGTCTGCATCAGCCCCTGGAATTTTCCGCTGGCCATCTTCACGGGCCAGGTGGCAGCGGCCTTGGCCACCGGCAACGGCGTGCTGGCCAAGCCGGCCGAACAAACCCCCGCGGTGGCCCAGGCCATGGTCGATCTGCTGCACCGCCACGGCGTGCCCAGCGAAGTGCTGCAACTGCACCACGGTGCGGGCGAAACGGTGGGCGCCGCCCTGGTGGCGTTACCCGGCGTGGCCGGTGTGGTGTTCACCGGCTCCACCCAGGTGGCCAAAATCATCCAGCGCGCCCTGGCCGCCAAGGACGGCCCCATCGTGCCGCTGATCGCCGAAACCGGCGGCATCAACGCCATGCTGGTGGACAGCACCGCCCTGCCCGAGCAGGTGGCCGACGCGGTGGTGCAAAGCGCGTTCCGCAGCGCCGGCCAACGCTGCTCGGCATTGCGGCTCCTGTGTGTGCATGAGGCGATTGCCGATGGCGTGATCGAGATGATCCGCGGCGCCGCGCGCGAGCTGGTGGTGGGCGATCCAGCCCAGTTGGCCACCGATGTGGGGCCCGTGATCGACCGCGAAGCCTTCGACAACATCGAGCGCCACGTGGTCCGACTGGAGCGCGAAGCGCGCGACCTGCTGCCCCCCATTGCCGTGCCCAACAGCCCCTCCCATCTCGTGCCCCCGCGCATGTTCGAGGTGAAGGCCGTGGCCGACATGAGGCAGGAAATTTTCGGCCCGGTGCTGCACGTGCTGCGTTGGCGCGGCGAGCCCGAGGCAGTGATCGACCAGATCAACGCGCTGGGCTACGGCCTCACGTTGGGCATCCAGACCCGCATCGACAGCCGCGCCCAGGCGCTGGCCGCCCGCGCCCATGTGGGCAATGTCTATGTGAACCGCAACATCATCGGCGCGGTGGTGGGTGTACAGCCATTCGGTGGCGAAGGGCTCAGTGGCACCGGACCCAAGGCCGGCGGCCCGCACTACCTGCTGCGCTTCTGCGCCGAACAGACGGTCACCGTGAACACCACGGCAGCGGGTGGCAACGCCACGCTGCTGGCTGGGGCGTGATCAGCCCGGCAACGGGATGAACTCGTCGTGGTCGTCGGGCGGCAGCGGGATGCGCCCGGCACGCCAGTCAGCCTTGGCCTGCTCGATGCGTTCGGGGCGCGACGAGACGAAATTCCAGAAGATGTGGCGTGGCCCCACGGGGGCACCACCCAGCAGCATGAGCACGCTGTCTTGCTCGGCCATCAGCTCGTCGGCGCCCTGGTCAAACACCATCAGCTGGCCCGGCTCGGCGGTCTGGCCACCGCTGGAAACCGCCCCGCGCGCGACGTACACCGCCTGTTCGGGGTAAACCCCGTCCAGCGTGAAACAGGTGCCAGCGCTCAACTCGACGTGGGCGCAAAACAAGGGCGAAGAGGTGCGCACCGCACTGCGCTGGCCCATCACCTCGCCCGCCAGCACGCGACAACGCAGGCCGGGCCGCTCGATCACCGGCAGCGCCTCGCTGCCATAGTGGGTGAAGGTGGGGTCACATTCCTCGTCCGCCAAGGGCAGGGCCACCCAGAACTGCATCAGCTCCAGGCCGCCGCCGGCGAACGAGGCCGGGTGCTCGAAGCGTTCGGAGTGAGAGATGCCGCGCCCGGCGGTCATCCAGTTGACCTCGGCCGGGCGGATGCGCTGCACCACGCCCAGGCTGTCGCGGTGCATGATCTCGCCGCTGAGCAAATAGCTCATGGTGGACAGGCCAATGTGAGGGTGGGGCCGCACGTCGGCCGCACGCACCGCCTCGGGCGGCAGGGTCACCGGGCCGGCGTGGTCAAAAAACACGAAAGGCCCCACCATGCGGCGCTTGGCGTAGGGCAACACACGCCGCACCTTG
>DASUIK010000196.1:0-10840 GCA_036279795.1 Burkholderiaceae bacterium
TGGTTTCAGTTTCTCAAGGCCCTGGCCATGTTGGCGGGGGCTGTGTTGGCGGCCGACATCCTGCTGATCACCGCCGAGGTGCTGTTCCGCAACCTGGGTTGGCGTGGTCTGGGCTGGGCGTCTGACGTGATCGAGTACTCCCTGCCTTTGTCCACCCTGTTGGTGGCGCCCTGGCTGGTCGCGCAGAAGGGCCATGTCAAGCTCGATCTGCTGGTGGAGCGCATGGCCTCACCCCACCGCGACCTGTTGTTCCGCGCCACCATGTGGCTGGCTGCCTGTGTGACGGGCGTGCTGGTGTACGCCTCGGTGCTCCTGGCGGTGGACACGTACAACTCGGGCGCGCTGGTGATGAAAAGCCTGGTGTTCCCCGAGTGGTGGGTCATGGCGGCCGTGCCGCCTTTGTTTTTGCTGATCGCCATCGAATGCCTGCGCAGCGCGCTGGCTGGCGCCGACTGACCACTGGACTGGAGACTTCACATGATCTGGTGGCAACTCACCCTGCTGATTTTTGGTGCACTGACCGTGCTGCTGCTCAGTGGCATCCCGGTGGCTTTCGCTTTCATCACCATCAACATCGCCGGTGGTCTGGTTTACCTGGGCGGTGTCGATGGCCTGCCGCAGTTGGCGCGCTCGGGCCTGAGCGCGATCACCAACTTCTCGCTCACACCCATCCCCTTCTTTTTGTTGATGGGCGAGCTGCTTTTGCACACCGGTGTGGCCATGAAGGCCATCGACGCTTTCGATGGTTTGATCTCGCGCGTGCCCGGCCGTTTGGCGGTGATTGCGGTGGTGGCGGGCACGGTGTTCTCGGCCATCTCCGGTTCCACGGTGGCCACCACCGCCTTGCTGGGCAGCGTGTTGTTGCCGCAGATGCTGGCGCGTGGTTACCACCCCCACATGGGCGTGGGCCCCATCATGGCGATTGGCGGTGTGGATGCGCTGATCCCCCCTTCGGCCATCACCGTGTTGTTCGGCAGCCTCGCCAGCATTTCCGTCAGCGGTCTGTTGTTGGGCGGTGTGGTGCCGGGCATCATGTTGTCCATACTGTTTGTGGGCTACATCATCTTCACGGCCTGGCGCCATCCGGAAAAGGCGCCCTCTTTCGAGGCCCCACAACTGCGCGGCTGGCAGCGTTGGCGGCCGGTGGTGGTGTATGTCACGCCGCTGGTGGGCATCTTTCTGGTGGTGATCATCGCCATGACCCAAGGCTGGGCCACGCCCACCGAGGCCGCAGCCATCGGGGCCCTGGCCACGGTGGTGGTGTGTGCGCTGTACCGCTCGCTCACGCTCAAGCACCTCACCCAGGCTTTGCTGGGCACGGCGGCGGTGTCGGGCATGATTTTGTTCATCATCTTCGGCGCCACCACGTTCTCGCAAATCCTGGTGTTCACAGGCGCCACCAATGGCATGGTCAACCTCATCCAGGGCCAGGGTTTCAGCGCCGGCACCGTGGTGGTGATCATGATGCTCATTCTGCTGGTGCTGGGCTGCTTCCTCGACCAGGTGGCCATCATGCTGATCACGCTGCCCTTCTTCATGCCCATCGTGCAGCAGTACGGCATCGACCCGGTGTGGTTCGGCATCCTGTTCATGATCTGCATGCAACTGGGCCTGTTGACCCCGCCCTTTGGCACCCTGTTGTTCACCATGCGCAGCGTGGCACCGGCGTCGGTCACCACCCTGGACATCTACCGCGCCGTGTTGCCTTATGTGGGTTTTGGCCTGCTGGTGCTGGTGCTGGTGTTCTTCTTCCCAGCCATCGCCACCTGGCTGCCCGCCGCCATGTCGCGCTGACGCTGATTTCGCTTTCCAACCCCCCTGAAGGAGCGCTTTCCATGATCGCCCGTTTTTCCCGTCGCAGCCTGTGCACGGCCGTTGCCCTGACCCTGGGCCTGGCCGCTTCCGTCTCCGCCTCGGCCCAGGAGGTCACACTCAAGGCCGTCAACGCCTTCCAGGAGGGCACCTATTTCGCCAAGAACTTTGAGCGCTTCATCAAGAAGGTGAACGAAGAAGGCAAAGGTGTGGTGCAGATCAACTACATCGGTGGCCCCAAGGCCATTCCCACCTTTGACCAGGGTGCGGCCTTGCGCAACAACGTGGTGGATCTGGCCAACACCTCGGCCTCATTCACCGCCAGTTTGGTGCCCGAAGGTCTGGCGTTGAACTACACCAACCAAAGCATGGCCGAGCTGCGCAAAAACGGTGGCCTGGAACAGCTCAACAAGGCCTACCTCGACAAGGGCCTGTACTACTTCGCCCGCACGGGCGAAAACATCCCGTACCACATCTACAGCAACAAGAAGATCGACAAGGCCGACCTCAATGGCCTGAAGCTGCGCATCGCCCCCATTTACCGCGACTTTTTCCAGAAGTTGGGCGCCACCGTCAGCACCATCCCACCGGGTGACGTGTACACCTCGCTGGAACGTGGTGTGGTCGATGGCTACGGCTGGCCGCTGCTGGGTATCTTTGACCTGGGCTGGCACGAAAAGACCAAGTACCGCCTGGACCCCGGCTTCTACACCATTGAATTGGGCGTGGTGTTCAGCGCCAACGCCTGGAAAAAGCTCACCCCAGCCCAGCGTGCCTTCATGGAGAAGCAGGGCGCCTGGCTGGAAAGCCTCAACGCCGAGGACGCCGCCCGCGACGTGCCCGCTGAACTGAAGAAACAGGAGGCCGCCGGCATCCAGGCCGTCAAGCTCGATCCGGCCCAGGCCGCCGTGTTCCTCAAGACCGCCTCGGACGCGGCCTGGGACGGCATCGTGCGCACCAGCCCCACGTATGGGCAGACCCTGCGCAACCTGATGGCGCCGAAATAGAGCACCCCCCGCGCCGCGCCCAAGGGCGCGTCACCCCCCAGGGGGCGGCACCAGCCGTCCGGCAAAGCCGGCCCGGCGGTGCCCCCGGTTGGGGCACTTCCTTCGTCGTGTCACTGGGGAACACCGAGATGAACACCTCCCTGTCCGCTGCGTCCATCCGTGACCTGGTCCGTGCGGACCAGGTCCACAAGGACCTGTACCTCAGCCCCGAACTGTTCGCTTTGGAGCAGCGCGAGTTTTTTGGCAACACCTGGCAATACGCCGGCCATGTGAGCCAGATACCCAACGCGCTGGACTACATCACGGTGGACATTGCCGGCCAGTCGCTGTTGATCCTGCGTGACAACGAGGGCGCCGTGCGGGCCCTGCACAACCGCTGCGCGCACAAGGGTGTGCGGCTGTACACCGCCGAATCGGGCCAGCTCGGCGCGCGTTTCCTGCGCTGCCCCTACCACGCGTGGAGTTACCGGTTGGATGGCGCGCTCGCGTCGTACCCGCTGCGCGCCGGGTACGAAGGCACAGGCATGTGCGAGTCCGCCAACGGCCAGGGGCTGGCACCGGTCAGCGGCCTGAAGGTGTACCGGGGTTTTATCTTCGTCCGCGTCAACCCCGAAGGCCCGAGTTTCGAGGACTACTTCGGCGAGGCCGTGGCCGCGCTGGACCAGATGGTGGACCGTTCGCCCAGTGGCGAGCTGGTGATCGAAGGGGGTGTGCTGCGCAACACCATCCACTGCAACTGGAAGTTCTATCTGGAGAACATCAACGACACGGTGCATCCGGTCAGCACCCACGAGTCGGCGGTGCGTGCGGCGCAGTCGCAGTGGACCGAGACCGACCCCAATGCACCCAAGCCGCTTGCCATCGAGCAGATCTTGCCTTTTGGTCAGCCCTACGCCTTTTTTGAAGGCATGGGCGGGCGCGTGTTGCCCCACGGGCACAGCATCTCGGGCACGCGGGCCAGCGTGCATTCGGGCTATGGCGAACTGGGCGACTACGTGAAGGCATTGGCCGCCGCACATGGGGAAGAGCGCGCCAAGGCCATTCTGGAACACTCGCCACAGAACGTGGTGCTTTACCCCAGCCTGGCGGTCAAGGGCTCGCCCCAGACCATCCGCGTGATCCGTCCGGTGGCGGTGGACCGCACGGTGATCGAGGCCTGGAACTTCCGCACCGTGGGCGGGCCCGACCTGTTGTTTGACCGCGCGCTCAACTACAGCCGCCTGGTGTTTTCGCCCATGTCCATCGTGGCGCACGACGACATCCATCTCTTTGAGCAGCAGCAGCAGGGCTTGCGCTCAGGCCCCAACGATTGGGTCAGCCTGCATCGCGATTTCAACGCGGCCGAGTTGGGTACGCTGCCCATGGACACCAACGGCAGCAGTGAGCTGCTGATCCGCAACCAATACCGGGCCTGGGCAGAGCACATGACCCGCCGCATCGCTTGAGGTTTGCCATGTTGTCCACGTTGCAAGACTACATTTACGACGAGGCCCGTCTGATCGACTCGGCCGATTACGAGGCCTGGTTGGCGCTGTTTGCCGACGACGGCCGTTACTGGGTGCCGCTCAAGGGCCAGGCGCAAACCGAAGACGAGCGCCACAACGCCATCGCCGACGAAAGCCCTCTGCTCTTGCGCCTGCGTGTGGCCCGGCTGCGCGGCGACCGCGCCCATTCACAACAGCAACGCAGCCAGTGCCAGCACGTGTTGCAAACGCCGCGCCTGTTGTCTTCCGATGCCGGCGTGCACTCACTGCACACGCCTTTCACCTACGCGGAAAGTCGGGGCGAAGAGATGGTGGTGTTGCACGGCCACTGTGTGCACCGTTTGCGTGAGACGCCTGAGGGCTTGCGCATCGCGCTCAAGCGCGTGAACCTGGTCAACGCGCGCAGCCGGCTGCCCATGATCCAGCTGTTCCCCTGAGGAAACTCAGCCGCCTTTGAGCGTTTGTGTGGGCGTGTTGCCGAAGCGCTTTTTGTAGTAGCCGGCAAAACGGCCCATGTGGGTGAAGCCGTTTTCCATCGCAATGTCGGTGACCTGCACGCCACGTTGTGTCAGGTGGGCCTTGCGCAGGCTGTCGTGCACGCGGTCCAGCTGCAAGCCACGCACATAGGCCAATGGCGACTGGTCGTAGCGGCGGCGGAAGGCGGCCTCCAGCGTGCGCGGGCTCACACAGGCGGCGTTGGCGATGTCGGCCACGGTGAGGCGGTCGCTGGCGTGTGCCTGGATGTAGTCGATGGCCCGCGACAGTGCCCGGTGGCTGTTGGCAGACAAGGGCAACGTGGCCACCGGCAGGCGCTCGGGCTCGTTGAACAACATGCGCAGGCCGGCCACCAGAAAACCTTCCATCGCCTGTTGCATGCCCGGCTGTGCCAGCCACTGGTCACCAAAGTGGTGCAGGCTGTGGGTCATGTCCAGCACCGATTGCCACCACGCCGCCACCGAAGGTGTGGCCCGCGGCAAGGCCAGGGTGAGGCCACCGTCTTCGGTGTGTGGGGCTTGCCCCACCACGTCTTCCAGCACCCGGCGCGGCACTTCCAGCAGCACCATCTCGCAGTCGGGGCTCCAGTTCATGCGGGTGAGCTGGCGCGGGTGCAACACGCCCATGGTCCCGGCATCGAGGGTGGCGCTGCGGCCGGTGCATTCGGTGATGGCCTGGCCTTGCAAGGGCAAGAGCAGCATGTAGAAGTCGCCGCGTTCACCCGGATCGATCTCGACTTCGGCCCCATAGGTCAGCACATTGATGCCCAGTTGGCTCAGCCGCACCCGGTTGTGCCGCAACTGCAAATCGCAGGTTTGTCCGCGCATGGCCAGGCGGTGGGGCGAGAACACGTTGCCCATCAGCGCGCTGGCCTCGTCGGCCGAGCGCGAGCGGAACAGGGGAAAACGGTCAAGAAGGTGGGACTCGCTGCTGGTGTGCATAAGGCCTTGGTCGGTGTACCGGTCGGACTGTCGCAGCGCGGGGGGCGCAGGGCACCGATCCATTCATGCTAACTGTTTTAGAACTAAACAATGATGGGGAAATCCCAGGGCTGGGCACCGAATTCATCGCGTAAATCGGATGCTGTGAAGCGGAAAGTGGATTGTGGGCAGGCCATGCCTGGCGGACACTGTCCCATGCCCTTTTGCACAGCGCGTGTGTTGTCGTCAGCAAGTTCCATTCCAGCGCTGGGTCGGGGCCAACCACATGGAACTGAGTTCTCACACCGAAACACCGTCTGAAACCTCGCCCGACAGCGGCGCCCTCAGCGGCGCCGACGATCGGCAGGCGGTGCGCCTGTGGCTGCGCCTGCTGGGTTGCACCCACCGTCTGGAACAGGCCCTGGGGCAGCGATTGCGGCGCGGCTTTGGCACCAGCCTGGCGCGTTTCGACTACCTGGCCCAGCTGCAGCATTACCCCGACGGGCTGCGCATGAAAACCCTGTCGCGCCGTTTGATGGTGACCGGGGGCAACATCACCGGCCTGACCGATCAGTTGCTGGCCGACGGTTTTGTCACGCGTGAGGTGGACGCCAAGGACCGCCGGTCACACATCGTGCGCATCACCCCCTTGGGCTTGGCCACGTTTGAGTGCATGGCGGTGGCGCACCGGCAGTGGGTGGGCAGCCTGCTGGCCGGCGTGCCAGAGGGGGACCGCCGCTTGCTGCACCACCTGCTGGGTGGTTTGGCCCAGTCGCTCGACAACCTGCCTGCGGAGTGAGCCCCGCCGGGCGGCCGGGCTATCATTGACCATGCTGTCTTTCTCGCTTTGTTGGCCGGTTGCCGGTCGCAGGCGCTGCCCCCATGGTTGACACCCTGCCCGACGAGCTTGATCCCCTGCCTTTTGTGGACGACTACCTGCCAGCCTTGCTGGCCCAGGCGAGCAAACTCATTTCCAGTGAATTCCACGAGGTGGTGCAGGCCGCCGGCTTTTCGGTCACCGAGTGGCGCATCCTGGCCACCTTGGCCAGCAAACCTGGTCTGAGCATCGGCGGTCTGGCCGAGATCACGGTCAGCAAACAACCCACGGTCACGCGGCTGCTGGACCGCATGGAAGCCAAGGCGCTGGTGGAGCGCTATCCCCACGACACCGACCGGCGCGTGACCATGGTCCGCATCACGCCCCAAGGCCGCACCATCGTGGCCGATTTGATGGAACAGGCCAAGGAACACGAACACCGCGTGTTGCAGCCCTTTGGCCTCAAACGCGCCGAGAGCCTGAAGGTGACCCTGCGGCGCATCATCGAGCTGCACCGCGGCAGCGCCTGAGCGCCTGGTGGCGCTTTACAGGGCCAGGCTGCCCACGCTGGTGCCGCCACACACGTACAGCACCTGCCCGGTGACGAAGCTGTTGGCCGGGTCAGCGAAGAACGTGACGGCGCGTGCGACGTCGGCCGATTCGCCCAGGCGGCGCACCGGCACCGAAGCGGCCAGGGCCTTTTCCTTGTCGCTGCCCTGCTGCACCACGTCGTAGAACATGTCGGTGCGGACGGGGCCGGGTGCCACCACGTTGACGGTGATGCCCTCGGGTGCGAGCTCCAGCGCCCAGGTGCGCGCCATGCCCAGCATGCCGGCTTTGGTGGCGGAGTAGCTGGTGCGAGTCTGCAGGCCCAGCGCGGCGCGCGAGGACAGCAGGACCACACGGCCGAAATGCCTTGCGCGCATGGCCGGCAGCGCGGCTTGCACCATCTGGATGGCGCAGCCCAGGTGCAGGTCCACCAGGGCGTCGAGGTCGCTCAGTTTCACCTCGGGCAGCAGCGCGGCGCGGATCACTCCGGCGTTGTGCACCACGGTCGTCACCTCGTGTTGTTTCACCATCGCGGCCACGGCTTCGGCGGTGGCCGCGCGGTCGGTCAGATCGACCTCGATGTTGTGCAGTTTGGGGTGCTGGATGTCGGCGCTGCGGCGCGACAGCGAGATTACCTCGTAGCCTTGTTCGAGCAGCTGCTCGCAGATCACCTTGCCGATGCCGGCGCTGCCACCCGTCACGGCGGCCACCTTGTTGGGTTGTGTGCTTGTCATGCCTTGTTGTCCTCGACCAATGCCATCACCCGCAGCGGGCTGCCGCTGCCGTTTTCAATCTTCAGCGGTGCCGCCACCACCAGCGCGCCGGTGGGCGGCAGCTGGTCGAGGTTGGTCAGGCACTGCAGGCCGTACTTGCCAGCGCCGTGCATCAGCGAGTGGCAGGGGTAGGGCGGGCGCAGGTGGTAGCCCTGACCGGCGTCGGTGCCGATGGCTTCCGAGCCAAAGCCCAACACGTCGCGTTCCTCCACCAGGAAGCGCACGGCTTCGGTGCTGGGGCCGGGCGTGTGCTGGCCGGTCTCGTCGAAGTTCTGGTAGGCCTCGCCGTCACGTGCTTTGGACCAGCGGGCCGACCAGTCGGTGCGCATCAGCACCCAGCTGCCCGCCGGGATGCGGCCGTGCGCGGCCTCGAAGGCTTCGATGTCGGCCACGGTCATCAGGTAGTCGGGGTCGGCCGCGCTTTGGGCGCTGCAGTCGATCACGCAGGCCGGTGCCACGAAGTGCTGGGCCGGGATGGTGTCCACCGAGTTGTTCGGCAGGTCGCGGCCCGAGATCCAGTGGATGGGCGCGTCGAAGTGTGTGCCGGTGTGTTCGCCACACGAGAAGTTGTTCCAGTACCAACCGGGGCCGCGTTCGTCGTAGGCCGAGACCTGCTCGATGCGGAAGGGCTGGCACTGGCCCATTTCGGGCGGCAGCGCGATGGCCGGGAAATCGGGGCTGAGCGTCTGCGTCAGGTCCACGATGCGGATGCGGCCCGTCATCAGGGCCAGGGCCAGGCTGCCGAGCAGGCCGGTGGTGTTGGGATTGTTCATGTCACATGCCTCCTGCGGCCAGTTCGCGTTCGAGGACCTTGGGGTTGTCGCGCCAGCGCTGCAACCACTCCTGCGCCACATCGCCGGGGTAGACGTCTTCCACCCCATCGCGCAGCGCCTTGACGATGGCGTTGGCCAGGGCCGGAGGCGCCACCTTGGGCGGCGGCAGGTTCTGGTTCCATTCCTCGTCGATGGGGCCGGGGAAGACGTTGATCACACGGATGCCGGCCGGGCGCATGTCGGCGCGCAGGTTCTGCGACAGCGACAGCGCCGCCGCCTTGGACGCCGAGAAGGTGCCCTGCGCGGGGAAGTTGCTCAAGGCGAAGATGGACAGCAGGTTGACCCAGGCGGTGGCGTGGGTGACGCCATCGGCCGAACGGCCCTTGAGCGCTGGCCCGAAGGCCTGCGCCAGACGCAGCAGGCCGAAGTAGTTGACCTCCATCTCGGCCTTGGCCACGTCGGTGCCGCGCCGGGCCGAGATGCCAAAGGCGCGGTGGTACTCGGCGGTGTTGACCACGATGTCCACCTTGCCGCCGATTTCACCGGCCAGCTCGCGCACCGAACGTTCGTCGGTCACGTCCAGCGGCACCAACGTGACCTGCGGCAGGGCCGCGATCTCGGGCAGGCCGGGCAGCTTTTTCCAGGGTTCGGCATGGCCCACCCACACGATGTCGGCGCCGGCTTTCACCAAGGCCTTGACCACCGCCTGGCCCACGGCGCTTTTGCCGTCGGTGACCAGCACCTTGCGGTGTTGGGGGTCGCTGCCCATTTCGCGCAGCATCTTGTCTTGGTCCATGCTTTCGCTCGCTTTCTCGGGGAAGCCGATCAACACGGCCTGGCCGGCGCGGTCCAGGCGCACACCCACCCGCACGCGGCAGGGTGCTGGCCCGACCTTGCCGTGCAGGTGCACCATCACACTGGGGCCGGCGTCCAACTGCACCATGCCCAGTGGCCAGGGCAGGCGCTCGCGGAAGTACAGGTCGTTGCTGTGGTCCAGGGTGGTGGTGGCCAGCAGCTGGCCGGCACCACTTTGTGGTTGCCAGCGCAGGTCGTCCGACACACAGCGGTGGCAGGCTTCGCGCGGCGGGTACTGCACCGCGCCGCAGCACCCGCACACCTGCAGGTCGAACCGACCTTCGGCGGCACCCGCCGCCAGGCCCAGGGCCACGCGGCCGCGCGCACTGGGCGGCAGGTTCATCTGCGGTGTGCGCAGGACGGGGTTCTTGCGCTTGGGGCGCGGGATGGGGATGCTCATGGCGCCTCCGCAGGGCCGCCCCAAGGAGCGCGCCGCGCCCCCTCGGGGGGCAGTGAGAACACGAAGTGTCGAACGTGGGGGCTCATGCCGACGCTCCAAGGATGACCGCGCCCGTGCACAGGCAGCGGTCGTAGGTGACCATGCCGAAGCCGCCCACGAGACCGAGTTTTGCATGGGCCACCGCGCGTTCCCCGGCTTGGCCTGTGAGCTGGCGCAGGGTTTCGGTGAGGCCCAGGAAACCACCGGCCGCGCCGGCCTGCCCGGCAGAGAGCTGGCCGCCACTGGTGTTGTTGGGGAAGTCGCCGTCGTGGGTCATGCGGCGCTCGCGCACAAAGGCCGGGCCTTCGCCCTTGTCGCAAAAACCCAGGTCCTCGAACTGCATCATCACGATGACGGGGTAGTCGTCGTAGGTCTGGATCAGGTCGATGTCGGCGGGCGTGGCGCCGGCCATGGCGTAGAGCTCGTCCCGGTCCACGCGCCAGCCGCCGCGCACCATCACCGGGTCATCGGCGTAGGCGTTGTGGCGCTCGATGGCGCCGCGCAGCAGCGCGTGGGGCAGGCCCAGTTCGCGCGCCTTGGACTCGCTCATCACCAGGAAGGCTTCGGCGCCTGCGCAGGGCATGACGCAATCGAACAGGTGGATGGGGTTGGAAATGGCCTTGGCCTGGAGGTATTCGTCCAGCGTCAGCGGCTTCTTGAACAGCGCGTTGGGGTTTTTGAGCGCGTTGCTGCGCTGGTCCACCGCGATGCGGCCGAAGTCGGCGCGGGTGGCGCCGTACTGGCGCATGTAGTGGTCGGTGATGAAGGCGAACATCGAGTTCGGTCCACCGGCGCCGTAGGGGTAGGTGGCGTCGCGGGCGAAGTCGCTGAAGGCGCCCAGCGTCTGGCGGAAGGAATCGACGTGGTTGGTGTCGCCGGCCAGGCAGGCCACGATGTTGGCGTCGCCACACTGCAC
>DASUIK010000197.1:0-5219 GCA_036279795.1 Burkholderiaceae bacterium
CAGCGTCACATACCCTTCCCACTCGGGCTCGAACGGGGTGACGTTGACGATGATGCCGCAGCGCGCGTAGGTGCTTTTGCCCAGGCAGATGGTCAACACGTTGCGCGGAATGCGGAAGTACTCCATGGTGCGCGCCAACGCGAAGCTGTTGGGCGGGATCACGCAGACGTCCTTGTTGACGTCCACAAAGCTGTTTTCGTCGAAGTTCTTCGGGTCCACCACCGTGCTGTGGATGTTGGTGAAGACCTTGAATTCGGGTGCGCAGCGGATGTCGTAGCCGTAGCTGCTGGTGCCATAGCTGATGACCTTCTGGCCGTTGACCTGCCGCACCTGGCCCGGCTCGAAAGGCTCGATCATGCCGTGCTGCTCGGCCATGCGGCGTATCCACTTGTCGCTCTTGATGCTCATGCGCGTCTCTCCGATGTGGCTGCGATTGTAGAAGCGCGCCAACGGTCACTCAGTCTGCGCCGCGATCGACCTCACTACGCAACCGGGGGTAGCGCACATGATCGACGAAGGCCTGTGTCTTGGCCGATGGCCTGGGAGTCACCAGGCTCAGCAGCAATATGACGGCGAAACCCACCGGCACGCCAAACAGTCCGGCCGAAATGGGCTGTATGCCCCACCACAACTCGATGGGCTTGGTGACGCCGAACACGCTGCGCAACCAGGGCTGGGTGGTCACCATGTAATAGAAGGTCACGCCCAGGCCGGCCACCATGCCCACCGACGCCGCGATGCCGGTGGCCCGCTTCCAGAAGATGCCCAGCACCAGCGCCGGGAAAAACGCCGACGCAGCGATGGAGAAAGCTGCCGACACCAGGAACAGGATGTCGGCCGGTTTCTGTGCCGCTACATAGGCGGCGGACAAGGCCACGATGAGCAGCAAAACCTTGGAAATGGTGACGCGCCGCGCGGTGGAGGCGCTGGGGTCGATCATCTTGTAATAGAGGTCGTGCGAGAGCGAACTGGCGATGGTGAGCAGCAGGCCATCGGCGGTGGACAAGGCGGCCGCCAGCCCGCCAGCAGCCACCAGGCCCGAAATCACATAGGGCAAGCCGGCGATTTCCGGCATGGCCAGCACCACGATGTCGCCACCGATGGTGATCTCGTTGAGCTGCAGCAGGCCGTCGCGGTTGACGTCGGTGATGGACAGCAGGGCCGGGTCCACTTTGTTCCAGGCAGCCACCCAGCCGGGCAACTGATCGAAGGGCATGCCCACCATCACGTTGAACACCTCGAACTTGACCAACACGGCCAGCGCCGGGGCGGTGAAGTACAACAACACGATGAAGACCAGCGACCACGTCACGGAGGCACGGGCCTGCCGCACACTGGGCACCGTGTAGTAGCGCATCAGGATGTGGGGCAAGGCGGCCGTGCCCAACATCAGGCAGAACACCAGGGCCAGAAAATTGCGCCGCGAATGCTCGAATTCCTCGCGCTCCTGCACATCGCCCTTCGGGTCGCCCGCGTACTGCTGGGCGTGGGGCGGCATACCGTTGAGCGGCAAGGACTTGTCGCGAGCCGCCGCCAGCTCTCGCTGCCACAGGGCCCGCGCCGAGTTGGCGTCCGAAGGCAAGGCCGCCAGCGCCCGCTCGGCGGCGGCAACCTCGCTCAGGTCGGCGTCGCGGTTGCGCAACTGGGTCAGCCGGGCCTCCATGCGGGCTTTGTCGGCCGCCAAGGCCGCACCGGGATTCTCCAGTTTTTTCTCCAGCGCCTGAGCCCGGGCCTCGAACAGCCGGCGCACCTCGATTTCCTTGGGGTCGGAGGCCAGCACGGTTTCACGCGCCGACACCTTTTCCAGCTGGTAGCCATAGGCGATCTGAGGCACGGGCACACCGGTTTGTTTGACCGACAGCCACACCACCGGCAAGAGGTAGGCGACGATCAACACCACGTACTGCGCCACCTGGGTCCAGGTGACAGCCCGCATCCCCCCCAGAAAAGAGCACACCAGAATGCCCCCCAAGCCGAGGAACACACCCAGCTCGAAGGCCACGCCCATGAGGTGGGAGGTGATCAGGCCGACGCCATAGATCTGCGCGACCACGTAAATGAAGGAGCACAAAATGGCCGCACAGATGCCCACCAGGCGCGGGATGTTGCCGCCGTAGCGCTCACCCAGAAAATCGGGGATGGTGAACTGACCGAATTTGCGCAGGTAAGGGGCCAGCAGCAGCGCCACCAGGCAGTAGCCACCGGTCCACCCCATGATGAACGCCAAACCGTTGTAACCCGTCAGGTACAGGGTGCCAGCCAGACCGATAAAGGAGGCAGCGGACATCCAGTCCGACCCGGTGGCCATGCCGTTGTACATCGCCGGCACCCGCCGGCCTGCCACGTAATACTCGGTGGGGTCGGTGGTGCGGCTCAATATGCCGATGCCCGCGTACAGGGCGATGGTGGAAAACAGGAAGATGAAGCCAATCCAGTTGCGCGGCAAGCCCAATCGCTCAAGCGCCGCCAGCAACAGCACGAACAGCAGAAAACTCACCGTGTACCAGGCATACACGCGGTTGAGTTGCCGCTTGAACAGGCGCCCTGCCGCCTGTTCCGATGTGGTTGGCCCGCTGCCGCCCGCCACCACCTACTCCTGCGCCTCGGCCACACCGTGGGCGATGTCGGCGCGGTTCATGTACCAGGCGTAACCGCCAACGATGAGCACGTACACGATCAAAGCCCCCTGCGCTGCCATCCAGAAGCTGAACGGCCAGCCAAAAAAAGAAAAGCTCAACTCGCGGGCGAAGTAGCTGACCACAAAACTCACGGTGAACCAGACGGCCAGCAGCAAAGCCGTGACCACCAGGTTGTTGCGCCAGTAACGTTTGAGCAGATTGGCTTGGGCCAAGGGCAATGTCTCCGGCGTCACAGCGCCATCTTGTTGTTCATGTGTTCAAGGGTAACGCATGTGGTCACCCACTCACCGTCACCGGCAAACGGTCACACCCAAGCCCAGGCAGAGCCACACCTTGCCGGCTGTGGCAGCCAGCCACAACATGCCGAGCAGGACGGCGGCCAGCGCACCCAGCTTGCCCTCTGACATCCCCCGTGGTGCCCACCTAGCCACCAACCGGGTCACCGGGCTGCTCACCACCGCCAACAACAGGTACACCAGGTTGCCCTCGCGCCGTGTGCCCACGAGCAAACCCAGCACCCACTGCCCCAGCAGCGCCAGCAAGGCCACTTCCGCCCACAGTTTGATGACGACCAACAGGGTGAGCATCTTCCTGAATCTTGTTCACACCGGCGCAAGGCGCCGCTCGCGGGCAATCACCCGCAAAAGTAAGGGTTAATACTTACGTTTTCAGCACCCGACAGACAGCTCATCTACATTAAACCTAGGGTTTACCCTTAATTGAAAGGAAGCATCATGTCATTCGCTCAAACGATTGTCGCCATCGTCGCAGAAACCTTGGCCGCCGTGGCAAGCACGCGTCAGGGTCCGGGCCTGCGCGGCTCCTGAGCCACCAAAAGAAAAACCCCGATGGCATCAGCCACCGGGGTTGACGGCGGGCCACAGGCTCATGCCGTCGGGTCTTGGCGGGCGGAGTTGGATGTCACACCTGCCATAGGGCAACGGATTGCCCCTGAAAACCACCGGCAATGCAGCCAAACTGCGCTGCGGGTGGGTGCCCACCCGGGGGTGGACAGCCCAAGCTTAGCGGCAACCCCACCCAAGTCCCCAGTTCTTTTTTTCAATCGATTCAGGGCCGTCCATACCCGGGTCGAGCACCTCTCCATATACATATAAACATCTTAACAATTTCTTTTAAATGCTTGACTCAGCATTTGGCAAGCACTAAGATTCGCCCCGTTTGCCCAAATCAGGGTAAACCCGTGACCGCTGCCGAACCCGGCTAAGTTGGCCCCGAGGTCTGAAACGACCTTTGATGGGCCGATGGCGACCCCCTTCCAAGTCCTCCACGGTGCGCTGGGCGCGCCAACGAGGCACAGACAAGGAGCGTGCTATGACAGCGCAACCATCCTGGCCCCGTGCCGCCCTCAACAGCCTGCGCACATTCACAGACGACGTGACGCGGGGTTTTTTCGACATCACCCACAACAGCCTGGCACTGCTCGGTATGGTGCTGGCCGTGGCCTTGATGACCCTCAGTCTGCGTGTTGATCTGCGCACCGCCGCCGAAGAAAAGCTGCTGGGCTGGCTGCTGGAGCGCCAGAGTGGCAGCACCGTGATTGCGCTGACCGCCGACCCCTCGGCCGTTGAGCGCGCCACAGCGGTGCACCCACAAGACCTGCCGGCCGATCAGGCCAAGGTGGCCCACTGGTTGAGCCGCAAATACCGCGTGGCCCCCGAACCCCTGGGTGCCCTGGTGGCAGAAGCCTTCGAAATCGGCAAGAAGATCAAGCTCGAACCCAGTTTGCTGCTGGCGGTCATGGCGGTGGAGTCCAGCTTCAACCCGTTTGCACAAAGTGCCGTCGGCGCACAAGGTCTGATGCAGGTCATGACCCGCGTGCACACCGACAAATACGCCGGTTTCGGTGGCAAGCTGGCGGCCTTCGACCCAGTGACCAACTTGCGTGTGGGCGCCCAGGTGCTCAGCGAATACGTGCGCCTGAGCGGCTCCATCGAGGGCGGCCTGCGCCTGTACGTGGGCGCGGTCAGCAGCGATGGTGGCGACTACGTGGACAAGGTGATGGCCGAGACGCAGCGCATTCAGACGGTCGCCCTCGGCCGCCCCGCCCCAAGTAACCGCACAGTCCCGCGCGACCAGGACAGCCTTGACGTCGCCCCGGCAGCCCCATTGCCCACGCGCACCGATGCCGAGGCGGCCGCCACGCCCACACCGTCGCCCTCGCTGCGCAAGTCCTGAGCAAGGGCTGGGCGCACACCGCGCCGGCCAACTTGCCTGATAAACTCCTGTCCGTGCGCAACTGGCGATAGGCCGGCATCCCCTCAGGTTGCCGTGCTGACGTGGGACACCACTGGGAAGCGCACCGCCAGCGGGCCAACAGGCCCCCGGTGTTCAGCCGTTCGCCTGGGCAGCCCCTGTCGGCGCTTGCGTTGCCGCACAGGGAATCATCTCGCCTGACTGCCACACCATGTACGACCGCAACATCCTCATCGAACAAACCGACCCCGAGCTGTTCAAGGCCATCCAGCTGGAAAACGCGCGCCAAGAACACCACATCGAGTTGATCGCGAGCGAGAACTACGCTTCGCCCGCCGTGATGGCCGCTCAGGGTACCCAGCTCAC
>DASUIK010000198.1:0-4728 GCA_036279795.1 Burkholderiaceae bacterium
CGCCTCGTTTGCGTCGCGGCCGGTGATTGGCGACAAGAACCTGCGCCAATCCGGCGGCGTGAGCCTGCGCATGATGGACATCGCCGACAGCGAGCCGCCGCCCACGCCCTGAGGGCTGCAGAGGGGCGGTTGCTACACTGGCGGCACCGCCCGCCAATCGCTTCCATGACCACCGCCAACCGCCCCACGCCCAGCCTGCCTCCCGTGCGACAGATCGAGGTCATGCACCCCTTGCGCTGGTTGGCGCAGGGCTGGCGCGACATGGCCCATGCCGGCCTCATCAGCTTTGCGCACGGGTTGGCGCTCACGTTGATGGGCGTGTTCATCGCCTGGGTCGCGCGCGACCGGTTTTGGCTGCTGGCGGGGGCACTGTCGGGCTTCATGGTGGTGGCGCCTGTGCTGGCGACCAGCCTGTACGCCCTGAGCCGCGCCTTGGAGCGGGGTGAGCCCACGGGCCTGCAGGTGGTCACGCGCACGTGGCTCAGCTGGCAGCGCAGCCACCGCGACAAGTTCGGCAACGACTACTGGTGTCTTGTGCAGTTCGGCGTGTTGCTGGCGCTGGCGGCCACCGGCTGGGTGCTCACCTCGGCCGCCCTGATCACCCTCCTGGCCCCCGCGCCCATCCACGGCCCGATGGACTTCGTGCGCCACGTGGTGCTGGGCCAGGGCGACTGGCTGTTCGAGTTGTGGCTGGTGCTGGGCGGATTGATGGCGGCGCCCATTTTTGCGTCCAGTGTGGTGGCCATGCCCTTGTTGCTGGATCGCCGAGTGGGCCTGCGCGTGGCGGTGTTGACGAGCTGGCAGTGTGTGCTGGTCAATCCGCTGCCCATGGCTTTGTGGGCCGCGCTGATCATGGGCTTCACGTTGCTGGGCTTGGCCTCTTTGCTGCTGGGTCTGATCGCGGTGATGCCCATGTTGGGACACGCCAGCTGGCACGCCTACCGGGACCTGGTGGACGTCTCGGGGCTGCCCGCACGCGATGGGGAAGCGGATGCAGAGGGGGGCCGCTGATGTTCGGCTACACCGAAGCAGAAATCGCCAGCTTTGGCCTCACCTTTGGGGTGGGCGCCTTCATGCTCTACATGCTGTTCATCATCGGCCAGCTGGCGTGGGAGTCCAAGGCGGGCAAGTTCGGCACCTTTGTGCTGTTCCTGGGCCTGGCCTTCGGCATGGTGGGTTTTGCCGCCAAGTTCGTCATCCAGTGGGTGCTGGAAAAATAGCCTGGGACGGGCGGCTCAAGCTTGCGGCAGACCGTCCACAAACACCTTCAACTCGCCGGGCTCGAACGCGGTCCATTGTTCGTTGGTGGTCAGCGGCGTGGTCACCACCACCGCCGCCCGGTCGCCGGGTTGGTTGAGTTCGGCGAAGTTCACGGTCCAGTCCTGGTCCACCAGCGTGGCTTGGGCAAACGGGTGCTGGCGCACCAGGTAGTGCAGCTTGGTGGAGCAGTGTGCCCACAGCGCCTCGCCGTTGGACAACAAAAAGTTGAAGGTGCCGAACTTGGCCACCTGGGGCACCAGCTCGCGCAGCGTGAGGGTGAGTTCGGCCACGCTGGGCGTGCCCGCGTGCGATTTGGCCAGCTCCTGCATCAGCCAGCAGAAGGCGCGCTCGCTGTCGGTGCTGCCCACGGGCAGGTAGTGGGTGTGCAGGCGGGGAAAGTAGTCTTTGAGGTCGCCGTTGTGGGCAAACACCCAGTGCCGGCCCCACAGCTCGCGCACGAAGGGGTGGGCGTTTTCCAGGTTCACTTCACCAATGGTGGCCTTGCGCACGTGGGCGATGATGTTTTTGCTCTTGAGCGGGTAGGTCTGCAGGAAGGCGGCCATGCGCGAGTTGGCCGCACTCTCGTGGTCCACGAAGTGGCGCAGGCCCCGCCCCTCAAAAAAGGCGATGCCCCAGCCGTCGGCGTGTTCACCGGTGTTGCCACCGCGTTGGCAGAAGCCGGTGAAGCTGAAGCTGGCGTCGGTGGGGGTGGCGCAGTTGAGTCCGAGCAGTTGGCACATGGTTCTTATGTTGTCCCTGGTGGGTGGTGTGTCTTGGGGCGCAGGTTCCAGGCCGCCAGCATAGCGAGTGTGCAAACGCCCGCCAACATCAGGAACACCTCGTTGAAGGCGGCCAACCGGTCGGCGCCGTGGGCCGCGTCGTTCAAGGCCACGCCGTGGGCCGAGAGGCGCCATTGCAGCGCCACGCCACACAGGCTCACGCCGGCCGCGCCGCCCAGCATGCGCACAAAGCTCACGGTGCTGGAGCCCTGCGAGATGCTGTCGTGTGGCATGCCGCGCATGGCACCCAGGTTGAGCGAAGGCAGGATGAAGCCCAGGCCAATGCGCCCGAGCACCGACCACACCGTCATCCAGACCAGTGGGGTGCTTTCTTTGAGCGTCACCATCAGCGCGAACGACGCCGCCAACAGCAGCAGGCCACCGCTGACCAGCCGGTGCGCGGGCTGGTGGTCGGCCAGGTGGCCCACGGCGGGGATGGTCACCGCCAGCACAATGCCGGCCGGCAGCAGGATGGTGCCCACCAGCGCGGGGGCCAACTGGTGCCCGACCTGCATGTAGACCGGCAGCAGGTAGGTGGAACCGAACAGGGCGCCACCGTAGGTGAGCGACACCAGGCAGCCCATGGCGAACTGGCGGTGCTGGAACAGCTTGAGGTCCATCAGCGGACGCACGGCGCCGGGGTGCCGCCGCCGCCCGAGGTGGCGCTGCCAGGCCAGAAAGCCCAGCACCAACGCCGCAGCTGCGCCCAGGAGCGGCACGCTTTGGTGTGCCTGGCTGTTGTTGAGGGCCACCAGGCCATTGAGCAGGCTCACCGTCCCCAGCGTGGCCAGCAGCAGGCCCAGCCAGTCCAGGCGGGTGTTGTCCTGGCCGGCCGCCACGCCACCCGGTGCGCCGGTGGGCACGTAGCGCCGGGCCAGCCACAGGCAGGCCAGGCAGAAAGGCACCACCATGAAGAAGATGGACCGCCAGCCAAAAAACTCCACCAGCAGGCCGCCCACGCTGGGCCCCAGCGCTGGCGCCAGCACCACGCCGGTGCCAAACAGCCCGCTCGCGCGGCCCTGCTCATGCGGCGCAAAGGCGCGCAGGATGATGATGGCCGCAATCGGCTGCACCACACCCGCGGCCAGGCCTTCGGCCACACGTGCGACGAGCACCCAGGTGTAGTCGTTGGACAGGCCACCCAGGAGGCCGCCCGCCATCAGCAGCCACATGCAGCCGGCGTACACAGCGCGGTAGCCAAAACGCGAGAGCAGCCAGGGCGTGGTCAGCATGGAGGCCGTCATGGCCGCCATGAAGCCGGACGTGACCCACTGCGCGCGGTCTTGCCCGAGGGTGAAGTGGCGGCTCATGTCGGGGATGGCGACGTTGACGATGGTCGACGACATCACCGAGGCGATGGTGCCCACCATCACCGCCATCAGCAGCAGCCAGCGGTAGCGCGGGCCGTGTTGGGACCGCAGGGCGGCCAAGGAGCCGGGTTCGGCGGGCTCGCTCATCGGGGTGGCATACCGGGGCGCCAGTCCTGGGTGAGGCGGTCTACCCGGCGCTCCTGGTCGTTGAGGTCGTCGCGCAGGCGCTCGCGGCGGCGGTCCAGCTCGCGGATGGACTGGCGCAGACGCTGGCGTTCGCGGTCATCCAGGTCGCGCTGGCGCAGGCGGCGTTCGAGTTGGTCGATTTCGCTGTTGGTGCTGTCCATGGCCGAGCGAATGCGCGAGACCTCATAGGCCGCAGCGTGCCAGAGGCGGAAGTGCGCATCGATGGCCGGCGGGCACACGCCCTGGTAGCTCTGGCCGGCGCGGCCAACCCGCAGGGCGTTGTCCAGCCGGCAGTAATGCTGCAGGCCTTCGGAGCGACCCAGCCAGTAGCGGTCGGCGTTGGGGGTGATGCCGTGCTCGGCGCAGGCCTTGCGGTGTTCGTCGAGCCGACCCATGCCGTACCCACGTTCACCGTCGCTGCGGCCAATCTGCCGCCAGTCGGCGGCTTTGCATTCGTCGGCGTCCAGCGTGGCACATCCGGCCAACAGCAGGCTGGCCGCCAGCAGCCCACACAACACGCGCAGGGTGGAAGTGTTCAGACCCATGTTCATTGCCTTCCAGCGTTCCGGCTCGGCCACAACACCGACGCGATGGACACCACCATCAGCGCCACTGCGGCCCAATCCTGCCAATGCAGCACCTCATTCAACCACCATGCGCCGCTGAACACGCCCAGCACGGGGATCAGCATCACGCTCAATGTGGATGCCACCGGGGGCAGGCTGCGCGCCAGATAAAACCAGGTGGCGTGGGCAAAGCCGAAAATCAGCACCGCGTTGTACACCACCGCCCAGCGTGTGGCCACCGGGATGTGGGAGAGGTCGGCGCTTTCCAGCGCCCAGGCCAGCACAGAGACCACCACGGCGGTGAGCGCCGTCATCCAGAAGGACAGGGTCAAGGTGTTCACCTGCAGTTGCGTGTGGCGCAGCTGCTGTGTGCCCAGTGCCCAGGTGGCAGCGGCGAACAGCGCCAGGCCCACACCCAGCGGGTTGCCGCTCAGCGTGGTGACCTCGTGCCACAAGAGCAGCAGCACACCCAAGGCGGCCGCGCCGACGCCCAGCCAGCCGCGCCGGTTGACCACATTGCCGAACAGCCAGGCGCCGATGAGGGCCGAGAAGATGGGCATGGTGTAGCCCAGGATGGCGGCGCGCCCGCTGGACAACATGCCCAGCGCGATGATCATGCAGGCGTGC
>DASUIK010000199.1:0-7232 GCA_036279795.1 Burkholderiaceae bacterium
AACGATTCGCCCACCAGGTGCGCGGGTGAGCCGTTGCCGCCCGAAGCGAAGGTGACTGCACCGGGCTGGTTGCGTGCGCGGTCGGTGAGGTCCTTGAGCGACTGAATGGACGAAGCCGAGGGCACGACCAGCACGTTGTAGAGCCACACGAGGTTGGCCACGGGCGCCAGGTCGTTGGCCGTGTCGTAGGGCAACGGGCCCATGAGTTCGGGCAACACGGTGTGGGTGAGAAAGAGGATGCCCATGGTGTAGCCATCGGGCGCGGAGCGGGCCAGTGCCTGCATGCCGATCATGCCCGTGGCGCCTGGCCGGTTGTCCACCACCACCGCCTGTTTCCAGAGTTTGGACAGCCCATCGGCCACCAGCCGGGCAAGCACATCGGGCGGGCTGCCCGGCGGCAGCGGCACGATGATCTTGATCGGCCGGTCGGGGTAGGTCTGAGCCGAAACGGGCAGGGCACCCCACCAAGGTGACGCGGCCAGTGCCCCCATCAGATGTCTGCGTTGGATCATGTTGGCATCCTCAAATGTGAGCGGGGACGGGAGTGTCGGCGGCCGACGAGATGGGCGGCATGAAGACGACATCGTATTCACGCGCCACCTTCACCACCTCGGCCGGGCTGGACATGTTGTGGATGCGGCGGTACAAGTCCACCAGCTTGCCCGCTGGCGCCGCCCAGAAAAGTGCCTGCGCTGGCTTGCCTGAATTATTGAAGAAGGCGTGTGGGATGCCGCGTGGCATGCGCACCAGATCGCCGGCCGAGGCCGAGGTGGTCTTGCCATCCAGGATCAGGTCGATGCGGCCTTCGAGCACGTAGATGTACTCGTCCTGGTGCGGGTGCACGTGTGGCGGCACAAAGGTCTCCTCGGGGAAGGTGGCGTGCCACGAGAAGCTGTCGTCGGTCATCTGCTTGGGCGTGTAGACCTGGCCCAGGATGTTCCAGGACACGCTGTCCAGGCTCTGGTTTTTGCGGGTGATGTCGGGCGTTTCACGCATCTTGGGTAGCTCCTTCGGGCTGTGTGGCGGGCTGTGTGGCGGGCGGTGTTGAGGGTTGTGTTTCCGGGTGCGTCAGGCGGTCTAGCGTGGGCTTGACCAGGGGGTTGTGCGAGGCAAAACGGGGTTTGAACTGCTGGCGGGCTTGTGCCAGGTCGTCCTCGTCCCAGTAGCCGATCAGGATGCCGCCTTCGGTGATGCGGGCCTGCACCTCGATGGACTCGATGGCGCCGTCGGGCACAGTCACGCGCTGGCGTGGCTGGCGGGCCCAGCGGAACAGGGCCTCGTGCAATCGCTCTTTTGCTGCCACGTGCTCGGGTGCGGTGGAGGCGCCCAGGTCGTGGAATTCGTTGGGATCGTTCACGAGGTCAAACAGCATGGGCCGGAAGTTCTCGAACAACACGTACTTCCAGCGGTCGTCGCGCACCATGCGCATCCAGGCCTCGCGCGGTTTGGTGGCCAGGGCGATGCGTGAATCCTGGAACGAGAAGTCGTACTCGCACACCACTTCGGTCCGCCAGTCGGCCGGCGATTGCCCAAACAGCAGGGGACGCAGCGAACGCCCGTCCATGACGTGCGGAACGGCCGGGCCGCCATACACGTCCAGGAAGGTGGGCGCGATGTCCACCGCCTCCACCAGCGCCTGGCAACGCGTGCCGCGCGTGGCGTCCGCACGTGGGTCGGGGTCGTAGACGATCAAGGGCGCCTTGATGACCGGCTCATGGAACAGGTCCTTCTCGCCCATCCAGTGGTCGCCCAGGTAGTCGCCGTGGTCGGCGGTGAAGACGATCATGGTCTTGTCCATCAGCCCCTGGTCTTCCAGGAACTGGAACAGCACGCCCATCTGGTCGTCGATCTGCTTGATCAGGCCCATGTAGCCCGGCATCACCGCTTCGCGCACGCCGTCGCGTGAGAAGGTTTGCGACACGCGGTGGTCCATCATGGCCGCGTACACCGGGTGCGGGTTCTCGCGCTCGATCTCGCTGCGCACCACCGGCAGCGCGTCGTCGGCGGTGTACATGCTGGCGTAGGGCTCGGGCACGATGTAGGGCCAATGCGGCTTGATGTAGGACAGGTGCAGGCACCAGGGCTGCTCGCCCGCCTCGCGGATGAAGTCCATCGCCCGGCGCGTGATGTAGGGCGTCTCGGAATGTTCGTCGGGGATGCGGGCCGGGCGGTTGCTGTATTTGAGGAACCAGCCCGAGCGCAGCGTGCCGTCTTCGTCTTCGGTGGAATTGGCCCAGGTTTCCCAGGGGTTGTCGCCATCGAAGCCGTTGCGCCGCAGGTAGTCGCTGTAACTGGGGTCCGGGTCGTGGCCGGAGTAGGGGTGGATGCCGTCATCGCGCTCGTAGGGGTCGAAGCCACATTCGGCGATGCGCACGCCGATCTGCGACTGCGGGTCGATGCCCAGGCGCGACATGCCGGCCAGGTCGGCCCGCATGTGGGTCTTGCCCACCAGCACCGATTGCACGCCCAGCGGGCGCAGGTGGTCGCCAATCGTCATCTCGCCGGCCTTGAGCGGCACGAAGTTCCAGCTCGCACCGTGCGAGTGCACGTAGCGGCCGGTGTAGTAGCTCATGCGCGAGGGGCCGCACACGGGCGAGTTGACGTAAGCGCGGTCGAAGATCACACCGCGCGCGGCCAGGCGGTCCAGGTTAGGCGTGTGCAGGCGCGGGTGGCCGAAGCAGGACAGGTGATCGGCGCGCAGCTGATCGCACATGATGAAGAGGATGTTCTTGACGGGGGACTTCATGCCGGGTTCCTCGGGATGGGTGGCCTTCTGATGGGGTCATGCTAGGCCGCGTCCTTGCGTCCATCCAATCGCTTTTTCTCAGGTCGATTACCATGGGTTATCACCCCGACGAGCCCGCCAACGATGCGACTGCAACACCTGCACCTGCTCCTGACCCTGGCCCAAACCGGCAGCCTGCGGGCCTCGGCGCAAACGCTCAACGTCACCCAGCCGGCGCTCACCAAGGCGCTCAAGCAGCTGGAAGAGGAGTTCGGGACGGCGCTGGTGGTGCGCACGCCCAAGGGCGTGCACCTGGCCCCGGCCGGCGAGCTGCTGGCCGCCCGCGCGGCCACCGTGGTGCGCGAAATCGAACGTGCCCGTGAAGAGGTGACCTGGCATACCCAACACGCCCAGGCCACGGTCACGGTGGGCGTGTCACCCGCTGCTGCGCTGATGCTGGCGCCGCGTGTGGTGGCGCGTTTTCAGAGCCGCTGGCCGCAGGTGCGCGTGCGCCTGGTGGATGCGCTCTACCCCAAGGCCTTGTTGCAATTGCGCTCGGGTGAGCTGGACCTGGCGCTGGGTCCGTTGCCGGCCACGGGTCTGGGGCCTGATCTGTCGGTGCTGCCTTTGATCGACAGCCCCGAGGTGATCGCTGCCCGCGCGGGCCACCCACTCGCCAAATGCAAGCGGCTGATCGATCTGGCCGGTGCCAGCTGGGTGCTGACGGGCCCCTTGCACGGCCCGGGTGACCCGGTGCACCTGGGGCTGGAGGCGTTGGGCCTGTCGCCGCCACGGGTGACGCTGGAGTGTGAATCCTTTTCCACCTTGCTGGCGGTGTTGCCGGGCATGGACGCAGTGGCCCTGATGCCCCAGCGGTTCTTCGAGAGCCACGGCCCCCGAACGGGCCTGGTGGCCTTGCCCATCACGGATGCTTTGCCTCAGACCACCATCCACCTGTTCTGCCGCACCGACGCGCCGCTGACCTTGCCCACACAGCGGCTCAAGGACGGGTTCGAGCAGGAGGCCAAGGCCTTGCGTCGCGAGCGCAAAACGGCTTGAGGCTTCAGCGCGCCTGGTCTTGCACCTGCGCCCACCAGCGCTCGAACGTGTCGGCCAAGGGGCCGCGCAGCGCCGCCCAGTCCTGCAACACAGTGAAGTGGTCGGCGCCGGGCGCCTCGGCGCAGGCGCTCCATGCGCTGCCTTGCCAGCGTCGGTGCATGGCCTCGTTCTGCGCCAGGAAGGCCGGTGTTTCCGCCCCACCCACCAGCCACACGGCCGGCACGGGTGCTGCGGTGGCGGTCAGCAAGGGCGATTGGCGACGCGCCGCTTCGGCGTCCAGGCGCAGCTTGTGGTTCAGGGTGGTGCCGGTGAGGGGCGCCAGGTCGTATATGCCGCTGATGGCCCAGACGCCATCGACCTTGGCCGGGTCGTGGCGCGGCCGGTCACCCTGCGCCAGACCGAGCACGCTGGCCAGGTGGGCACCGGCTGAGTGGCCTGCCACCACCAAAGGCAGGTCGGCGCCACCGCGCTGGCGCGCATGCACGGCCACCGCGGCAACGCTGGGCGTCACCGCTGCCACCAGTTCATCGAGGGTCACGTCGGGGCAGAGCGGGTAGTTGGCCAGCGCCACGTGGAAGCCCCGGGCCTGGAAGGCTGGCGCCAAAAAGCGGAACAGCGACTTGTCGCGCGACTGCCAATAGCCTGCGTGCAGGTACAGCATCACCCCCTGGGCAGCCCCTGTGGCAGGGAAAAAGTCGAAGCACTGGCGCGGGTGTGGGCCATAGGGCAGGTCCAACTCGGCGCCGGCCTGCGCGGAAGCGGCATCGCTGTCGGCCTGAAACTGGGCCAGGAGGACGGGGAAGCCTGGCCGGCCCTGCCCCTCGACGTACTGGAACTGGTGGTCGTCCATGGGAGCCACGGGCGTCAGAAGGTGCCGGGGTAGGCGCCACCATCGGCCAGCACGTTCTGACCGGTGATGTAACCGGCTTGGCGGCTGCACAGGAAGGCGCAGATCGCACCAAATTCCTCCGGGTTGCCGAAGCGCTTGGCCGGGATGGTTTTGCGGCGCGCGTCCATGATCGCTTCGATGGGCTGACCGGTTTTGTCGGCCGCGCCCTTCATGGTGCCTTTGAGGCGGTCGGTGTCGAAGGCGCCGGGCAGCAGGTTGTTGATGGTGACGCCCTGGCCCGCGATGCCGCTGCGCGAGAGGCCAGCCACAAAGCCGGTGAGCCCGGTGCGCGCGCCGTTGCTCAGGCCCAGGATGTCGATGGGCGCCTTGACCGCGCTGGAGGTGATGTTGACGATGCGCCCGAAGCCGCGCGCGGCCATGCCATCCACCGTGGCCTTGATGAGCTCGATGGGGGTGAGCATGTTGGCGTCGAGCGCGGCGATCCAGGCGTCGCGGTCCCAGGCGCGGAAGTCACCCGGCGGTGGGCCACCGGCGTTGGTGACCACGATGTCGAAATCACGCCCCGGCCCACCGGTCACGCTGAACGCTGCCTCACGCCCTTCCGGGCGGGTGATGTCGGCGGCCACGGCCAGCACCTGCTGGCCGGCGCGTGTGGCCTGGGCGCGCAGGCCCGCAGCGGCGGCATTCAATGCTTCGGCGCCACGCGCCACCATCACCACGTTCACGCCTTCTTGTACCAAGGCGGCCGCGCAACCCCAGCCCAAGCCTTTGCTGGCGCCGCCCACCAGGGCCCATTTGCCTGCGATACCCAAATCCATGTGCTTCTCCTGAGTCGGTTCAACGTCCGCGTGTGACCAACACCACACCGCCCATCACCAGCGCGGTGCCTGCGATGATCCACGCATTGAAAGGTTCGTCCAGCAGCACCACACCCATGGCGATGGTGGACAGGGGGCCGATCATGCCAGTCTGCGCGGTCAGGCCGGCGCCGATGCGCTCGATGGCCATCATCACCAGCAACACCGGCGTCACGGTGCAGGCCACGGCGTTCAGCACCGAAAGCCAAATCACCGGCGGCGCGACCAGGGCAGCGTCCAGCGGACGCAGCAACACGAACTGGGCAATGCACAACAGGCACGCCACGGTGGAGGCCAACCCCACCAGGCGCAGCGAGCCCAGGCGCTTGACCATCTCGCCGCTGTAGACGAGGTAGATGGCGTAGCTCACCGCACTGCCGAACACCAGCAACGCACCCACGGCGCCCCAGCCACCTTGAAACTGCACCTCGTGGCCCAGCACCAGCAGCATGCCCGCGTAGCTCACGGCCATGGCCACGCCCTGACGCAGCGTGATGCGTCGTCCGTACAGCAGCCAGCCCAGCACCAGCACCAGCGTGGGGTTGAGGTAAAGGATGAGGCGCTCCAGGCTGGCGCTGATGTACTGCAGACCCCAGAAGTCGAGGAAGCTGGCCAGGTAGTAGCCGCTGAAGCCCAGGCCCAGGATGCCCCAACGGTCGCGTGTGCTCAGCGCCGGCTGTCCTCGGCTGGCCCACCAGGCCATCGCCATGAACAGCGGCAGCGCGAACAGCATGCGGTACATGATGAGCGTGACCGCGTCCACGCCGTGCCGGTAAGCCAGCTTGACGATGATGGCCTTGCCGCTGAAGGCGATGGAGCCCGCGCTGGCGAGCAGCAAACCGGTGGTGAGGGAGCGCGATGAGGTCACGAAGGGGTCACAAACAGAGCGAGCGTGCAGAGCGGGCCGGTACAACAAAAGCAGTGTTTGAGACTAGCACAGGCCTCTTGTGCTCTGGGGGTGTGGGCCCATCGTCGATGGCGAGGTGGGCCATCGTTCACAATGGTATTTTCGTCTGGAGGTGGCCATGTGGAGCAGCAAGCGACAACTCGGTGGGGTGGTGCTTTCCTGGGTTTTGGCCTGGGCCGCACATGCGCAGGCGGTGCGCCCCGAGGTGGTTGCCGCGGGCTTGCAGAACCCGTGGGGCATGGCGTTTGTGGACGGCGGCGTGCTGGTGACCGAACGCCCTGGGCGGCTGCGTTGGGTGTCGCCTTCGGGCGAGTTGGGTGCGCCCATTGCGGGGCTGCCTGTCATAGACGTGGGCGGCCAGGGCGGCCTGCTCGATGTGGTGGCCGACAGCGCTTTTGCCAGCAACCGCCGCATCTACCTGTGCTATGCGGAACCCGCAGCCGATGGCAGTGGCAATTCCACCGCACTGGGCAGTGCGCGCCTGTCTGACGATGGTCGCCGGCTGGAGCAATGGCAGGTGGTGTTCAGTCAGCGCCCCAAGGTGGCCAGCCGCCTGCACTTTGGTTGCCGCATCGTCGAGTCGCCCGATGGTTTCCTGTTTCTGGCACTGGGCGATCGCTTTCACCGCATGGCCGATGCCCAGACGCTGGACAACCACCACGGCAAGGTGGTGCGACTGCGCAAGCAGGGCGGCGCCGCGCCGGGCAACCCGCTGATCGGGCGCGCCGACGCGCTGCCTGAAATCTGGAGCTGGGGCCACCGCAACCCGCAGGGTGCCACCTGGGGCCCGGACAACCGCTTGTGGGTGGGGGAGCACGGCCCACAAGGGGGCGA
>DASUIK010000200.1:0-3643 GCA_036279795.1 Burkholderiaceae bacterium
GAAAAAGCGCGAGGCCTTGCTGCAGCGCATGTACCGGCAGTGGCCGTTTTTCCGCACCCTGCTGTCCAACATGGACATGGTGTTGGCCAAGAGCGACCTGGCCCTGGCCTCGCGCTACGCCGAGCTGGTGGACAACACGCGGCTGCGCAAAAAGGTGTTCAGTACCATCGAGGCCGAGTGGCAGCGCACCGCAAAAGCGCTGGCACTCATCACCGGCGAGAAGCAGCGCCTGTCCAACAACGCCGCGCTGCAGCGCTCCATGCGCCACCGCTTCCCCTACATCGACCCGCTGCACCACCTGCAAGTGGAATTGATCCGCCGACACCGCCAGGGCGAGGGGGACGAACGCGTCAAGCGCGGCATCCACCTGTCCATCAACGGCATCGCGGCCGGGTTGCGCAACACGGGCTGAGCCGCGCGCAAGTGAGTCAGTGTGCGGTCTGCTGCAGCACTTCGCGCAGCGACGCGAGCTGGCGTCGCGACACGCTCAAGCGTTCGTCCACGCCGTGTAACGCCACCTCCCAACCGTCGGACTCGGCACCGCCACCGTGGTGGCGCTCGAGCGCGCGCAAGCACGGACGTGCCACCAGGGCGTTGCGGTGCACGCGCACAAAGCGATCGGGGTAACGGGTTTCCAGGTCGCTGAGTGAGCCGTCGTAGATGTGGCTGCGCTCGCGGGTGCGCACGGTCACGTACTTGAGTTCGGCCTTGAGGTACACCACATCGGCCACTGGCACCCGCTCCACGCGGCCGCGGTCCTGAATGAGCAGGTGGTCGGCCGCCTCGGTGCCCGCGGCTTGGCGCGTGGCGTGCCAGCGTTGGGCCTTCTCCAACGCCTGCTGCAAGCGGTCGAGGCGCACCGGCTTGGTGAGGTAGTCCAGCGCTTCCAGATCAAACGCCTCCAGCGCGTGTTCGGCATGGGCGGTCACGAACACGACGGCTGGGGGGTGGGGCAACACCTTGATCGCCTGCGCGAGGCGCAACCCGTCCATGCCCGGCATGTGGATGTCGAGCAGCACCACGTCGCACGGCGTGCTGCCCAGCATGTCCAAGGCCTGCTGCGCATGGGCCGCTTCGCCCACCAGCTCGGTGTCAGGCTCGTCACAGTCGGACAACAAATCGCGCAGGCGCATCCGAGCCAGCGCCTCGTCGTCCACCAGCAATACCTTCAGCGACATGAGTAGCTCCTTTGCACGCCCTTCCTCCCCCTGTTTTACTCAGGCCGGCAGCTCGAGCCGGACCTGGAACACCCCGTCTCGCAAGCTGTGACGGAACTGGCCCTCCACATCATGCAGCAAAGCCAGCCGCTCACGCACATTGGCCAGCGCGAGCCCATGACCGGCCTCACCGCTGCCCGCTGGCACGGTGTTGGTGACCTTGATCACCACCACCGCACCTCTGCGCTGTGTGCTGATGTGCAGCTGGGCCCCCTCCGGACTCGGCTCCACCCCGTGTTTGACCGCATTCTCCACCAGCGGCTGCAGGATCAGTGGCGGGAGCCGGGCGGCATCGGCCAAGGGGTCGATGTCCCAGACCACCCGCAGCCGTTCGCCAAAACGCACCTGTTCGATGGCGAGGTAGCGCCGCGCCAGGTCGATTTCCTGCGCCAGCGGCACGGCTTGGCCCTGATCGGTGAGCGCATGGCGGAACAATTCGCTCAGGTCTTCTAGCAAGGCCTCCGCCTGTTTGGGCTCCGCACGCACCAAGGCAATGGCACTGTTGAGGGTGTTGAACAAGAAGTGAGGCCGTATGCGCGACTGCAATTCGACCAGCCGGGCCTGGGTGCTGGCCGGCATCATGGCTTTGGCCCGCCACACCAGACCCGCCAACAACACGAGCGCCACCATGGCACCACCGAAGGCACTGCCTACCCAGGGCACCTGGGTCAGCAATCCGGACCACGCCAACAAAGCACAACCCGCAGCGCCAGCCAAGGCCCCGAGCCCGGCTGCCGTGAGCCACTGGGCCGGCATGGGCCAGCGCGAAAACAGCTGCCGCCCGGCACAGGCCAACAACAGCCACAAGAGCGTGGCGGGCAAGGTACCTGCAGTGAGCAAGGCGGTCTGCATCAGCCAGGCCTGCGGCGCGGTTGCCACAAACATCACACCCACCGCCGTGACCGCCTGCACAAACAAGACGGCACGCAAGACCACTCCCAGTTGGCAGGCGTCCCACACCAGCGGCCGAGCAGCCGAACCCTGGCCCGGAACCGATGCCGCCACCCCCGGCAATGGCAGATCGGCGAAGGTCGATAAAATTTGCGAATCGTTCATCCGGGCCTAAACAGGTTTCTTTCCAGTCGGCGTGCCGCCTTTGACTTGCGCGCCCACCCAGCACACACCATGTCCTCCAACCAACTCGACACCAAATCCCAAGCCTGGTCCGCCCTATTCTCGGAGCCGATGAGCGAATTGGTCAAGCGCTACACCGCCAGCGTGTTCTTTGACAAACGCCTGTGGCTGGCCGACATCACGGGCAGCCTGGCGCACGCCGAAATGCTGGCCGCCCAAGGCATCATCGCCACCGCCGACCGCGAGGCCATCGAACGTGGCATGGCCCAGATCCGCGAAGAAATCGAGTCGGGCAGCTTCGAGTGGAAGCTGGACCTGGAAGACGTGCACCTCAACATCGAGGCACGCCTGACCCAGCTGGTGGGCGACGCGGGCAAGCGCCTGCACACCGGCCGCAGCCGAAACGACCAGGTGGCCACCGATGTGCGCCTGTGGCTGCGCGACGAGATCGGCCTCATCATCGGTCTGCTGGGCGAGCTGCAAGCCGCGCTGCTGGACGTGGCCGAAAAGAACGTGGACGTGATCCTGCCCGGTTTCACCCACCTGCAGGTGGCACAGCCGGTGAGTTTTGCCCACCACCTGCTGGCCTATGTGGAAATGTTTGCCCGCGACGCAGAACGCATGCAGGACGTGCGCCGCCGCACCAACCGCCTGCCGCTGGGCAGCGCCGCGCTGGCCGGCACCACCTACCCGCTGGACCGCGAACGGGTGGCACGCACCCTGGGCATGGTCGATGAAAACGGCGTGCCCCAGGTCTGCCAGAACAGCCTGGACGCGGTGAGCGACCGCGACTTTGCCATCGAGTTCAACGCCGCCGCCGCGCTGTGCATGGTGCACATCAGCCGCTTCAGCGAAGAGCTGATCCTGTGGATGAGCCAGAACTTCGGCTTCGTGAAGATCGCCGACCGCTTCACCACCGGCTCGTCCATCATGCCGCAGAAGAAGAACCCCGACGTGCCCGAGCTCGCGCGCGGCAAGACCGGCCGCGTGGTCGGCCACCTGATGGGCCTGATCACCCTGATGAAGGGTCAGCCGCTGGCCTACAACAAGGACAACCAGGAAGACAAGGAGCCGCTGTTCGACACCGTCGACACGCTCAAGGACACGCTGCGCATCTTCTGCGAGATGGTGGGCGGCATCACCGTCAAGCCCGAAGCCATGGAACGCGCCGCCCTCAAGGGTTACGCCACCGCCACCGACCTGGCCGACTACATGGTCAAGAAGGGCCTGCCCTTCCGCGATGCCCACGAGGTCGTGGCCCATGCGGTCAAGACCGCCACCCAGCAGGGCGTGGACCTGGCCGCGCTGACGCTGCAACAGCTGCAGGCCTTCGACGCCCGCATCGAGGCCGA
>DASUIK010000201.1:0-18304 GCA_036279795.1 Burkholderiaceae bacterium
ACATCGCCGGTGGCGCGGGCATAGCCGTCGGCAGCGTGCACTGCCGCCTGTTCGTGGCGCACCAGCACATGCTGAATGGTGTCTTGTTTGTAGAACGCGTCGTAGATGTGCAGCACCGCACCACCGGGGTAGCCCCAGATGTACTGAACGTTCTCGGCCTGCAGGGCCTTGACGAGGATTTCAGCGCCGCGGAGTTCGGGGCTGTTGTCGGGGGATGTGGATGCGCCGGCAGCAGCGGCCGAGGCCAGTTCGGCCTTCGAGATTTCCATGATCAACCTTTCGAGAATTTCTCTGACGAAATACCTTGGGTGCCCCTTGGCCCACTCTTGTGAAGCGGCTTCGGGACTTGAGGCCAACGCCATGGGCGGCAACGTAAACCGCGCGACGAAGACCCGTTTGCCTTTTGACTTGCAACCCGCATTATCGCACTGCAGCAAGCTGCCACAAAAATCAATCCATAAAAATTGTTCATTTCGTGGTGCGACAATCCGCGCATTGTTCTTGCGCCCCAGGCGCCCGCCCCATGTCTTCCGCACCGGTTTCCACGTCCCCCGCCGCCCTGACCACCGCCCCCTTGCGGGCCCCCACGCTGATGCGCCGCATGGCCTGCTGGCTGTACGAAGGCATGTTGATGTTTGGTGTCGTGTTCATTGCCGGCTATTTGTTTTCCACCCTCACCCAGACTCGGCACGCGCTCGACAACCGGCACGCGCTGCAGTTTTTCCTGTTTGTGGTGTTCGGCATTTATTTCGCCTGGTTCTGGTCCAAAGGCCAGACGCTGGCCATGAAAACCTGGGACATCCGCGTCGTCGATGCCCAGGGCCAACCCATCACCCAAGCACGCGGTCTGTGGCGCTACGTGCTGTCGTGGCTGTGGTTTGTGCCGCCACTGGCCGTGAGCTGGGTGCAGGACGTGGGCGGCGGCGAAGCCTTGGTGCTCGTCTGTGGCTGGGTGGCCATCTGGGCCATTCTGTCGCGCTTTCACCCCGAGAGCCAGTTCTGGCATGACGCACTGGCTGGCACCCGCCTCATCCACGTGGAGCGAAAAAAATGAACACTGCCGGCCAAAAGCGCGAGGCACCCACAGCACAAAAGCAGCGCCACGGCCTGTCACGCCTGGTGCATGCCTTCGGCTATTCGATCGAAGGCCTGCGCGCCGGCTGGGGCGAGGCCGCTCTGCGTCAGGAAATGGTGGCCGCGGTGTTGCTGCTGCCGCTGGCATTCTGGGTTGGCCAGAATTGGCTGGAGGTGGCCTTGCTCTGCGGCGCGGTGGTGCTGGTGCTGATCGTCGAATTGCTCAACACGGGCATCGAAACCGCTATTGACCGCATCGGCCCCGAGTGGCATGTGCTGTCCAAACGCGCTAAAGACATGGGCAGTGCCGCCGTGCTGCTCAGCCTGCTGCTCTGCGGCGGCATCTGGGCGGCAGCCCTGTGGCACCATTTCTTCTGATCCCATGACCCCACATTTCTCTCTCTGCGTCTATTGCGGTTCACGTCCAGGCGCCCTGCCCACGTACACCGATGCCGCCCGCCAGGTGGGCGAGTGGATTGGCCGTCACGGCGGCCAGCTGGTCTACGGCGGCGGGCGCAATGGTCTGATGGGCGTGGTGGCCCAAGCCACCCTGGCGGCCGGAGGTCGCGTCATTGGCGTCATTCCGCAGGCGCTGGTGGACAAAGAAGCCGCCAACACCGATTGCACCGAACTGCACGTGGTGCAAACCATGCACGAGCGCAAACGTCTGATGGCCGAACACGCCGATGCCTTCCTGGCCTTGCCGGGCGGCATTGGCACGTTTGAAGAATTGTTCGAGGTCTGGACCTGGCAGCAGCTGGGCTACCACAACAAGCCGCTGGGCCTGCTCAACAGCGCGGGCTACTACGACGGCCTGATGGGCTTTTTGCGCAGCGCCGTCGCACAAGGCTTCATGAGCGACTGGCAGATGGACATGTTGTGCGTGGAGGCTGACGCCGCCGCGTTGTTGCCCAACTTGGTGCAGGCCGCCGGCCTGACCGCGCAGGCCAGGCTGGACGAGATCTGATCGGAATCAGACCGCCGTGTCGTCCTGTTCGCCGGTGCGGATGCGGATGACGCGCTCCACCTCGGTGACAAAAATCTTGCCGTCGCCAATCTTTCCGGTGCGGGCCGCGCGGATGATGGCGTCCACACAGCGGTCCACGTCATCGTCCTTGACCACCACCTCGATCTTGACCTTGGGCAGGAAGTCCACCACGTACTCGGCGCCACGGTACAACTCGGTGTGGCCCTTCTGGCGCCCAAAGCCCTTGACCTCGGTCACCGTCAAACCGGTCACCCCCTGCTCGGCCAGGGCTTCGCGCACCTCTTCCAGCTTGAAGGGTTTGATGACGGCGGTGATCTGCTTCATGCGTGGGGCTCCGGGCTGAGTGGGAAAACCAAAACTTTATCACGCGGGGCACAATGTGTGCCCATGTCCACCCCTCATCTCCCCCACCACGTTCCAATTGCCGCCACTTTCCGCGGCGGCCACCCCGAAAACGTTCATTTCGGCAGCTTTGCCGTGGTGAGTGCCAGCGGCGAGGTGCTCGCTAGCGCGGGCGACATCGACTTTCCCTTCTTCACGCGCTCAGCGCTCAAGCCCTTCCAGGCCATGCCATTCATCGCGCGGGCGGCGCAAGACTGGTCGCTAGAGGATGCCGACATCGCCCTGCTGTGCGCCAGCCACAACGGTGAACCGCGCCACACAGAACGGGTGGCAACGCTGCTGGCACGCATAGGCGCAAGCGAAGCGGCTTTGGCCTGTGGCACACACGAGCCCTACTTTTTCCGCACCCTGGGCCAAACGCCTCCGCCTGGCGCGACATACACCCGGTTGCAACACAACTGCTCGGGCAAACACACCGGCATGTTGATGCTGGCCCACGCGCTGGGGCAGCCCTTGGCTGGCTACCTGGACGTGGCGCATCCGGTGCAACAGGCCATCGCCCAAAGCGTGGCGCATTTCAGTGGCATCGCGCCTGACCGCCTGGTGCGCGGCACCGACGGCTGCAGCGCACCCAATTACGCGCTGCCGCTGCGCGCCCTGGCCCAGGCCTTCGCCCGCCTCACGCTTGGCACGCCCGACCCGATCTACGGCGACGCGCCACTGCGTGTGGCACGCGCCATGAGCCACCACCCCGAGATGGTCAGTGGCGAAGGCCGCAACGACCTCTTCCTGATGCGGGCCGGCGGCGGTGACTGGGTCAGCAAGGTGGGCGCCGATGGTGTGCAGGCCATCGCCAGCTTCAGCCGGGGCGTGGGCATCGCGGCCAAGGTGAGCGACGGCAACCTCACCCCCTTGATGGTGGCCTTGGTGTCGGCCCTGGACCAACTCGGGTGGACCAACGACGCCAGCCGCCAGGCCCTGGCAGTTCTGCTGCCCCCACCCATGAAAAACGCCGCAGGCATCGAAGTCGGCGACACGCGATCGGTGCTGCAATTGCAGCACCACTGATCAGCGATCTGGCGCCGGGCCGCCCCAAGCCAGATCAGCCCGCTCTGGGGCCAGCGCCCCCGCAGCGGCGGAGCATGGGGACCGTGTTTCAAGCCCTGTATTTGGACGTGATGGGGTAACGCCAGTCCTTGCCAAACCCGCGGTGCGTGACGCGCACCCCCACCGGCGACTGGCGGCGTTTGTACTCGTTGATGCGGATCAGGCGCACCACCTGCTCCACAGCGGCCTGGGGATAACCGGCGGCCACGATTTGTGCGGGGTCCATGTCATTTTCCATGTAGCGCTCGATGATGGCGTCGAGCACCTCGTATTCGGGCAGGCTGTCCTGGTCGGTCTGGTCGGGGCGCAGCTCGGCACTGGGCGGGCGGGTGATGATGCGCTCAGGGATGGGGTCGGTGCCGGTGCCAAAGGGATCGTGGGCGTTGCGCCAGCGTGCCAGGCGAAACACCATGGTCTTGGCCACGTCCTTGATGACCGCGAAACCACCCGCCATGTCTCCGTACAGGGTGCAGTAGCCGGTGGCCATCTCGCTTTTGTTGCCGGTGGTCAGCACGATGCTGCCGAACTTGTTGGACAAGGCCATCAGCAGCGTGCCGCGGATGCGCGCCTGGATGTTCTCTTCGGTCGTGTCTTCCTTGAGCCCGGCAAATTCGCCTGCCAGGCTGGCCTTGAAGGCCTCAAACTCGGGGCGGATGGAAATTTCGTCGTAGCGCACGCCCAGGCGCTCAGCCATGTCGCGCGCGTCGATCCATGAGATGTCGGCCGTGTAAGGCGAAGGCATCATCACCGCACGCACCTTGTCCTTGCCCAGCGCATCCACCGCGATGGCCAGCACCAAAGCCGAGTCGATGCCACCCGACAATCCCAGCAACGCACCTGGGAAACCGTTTTTGCCGATGTAATCGCGCACGCCCATCACCAGGGCATGCCACAGGTCGCTTTCCACCGAGGCGTCGGGCGCCATCGCACCCGACAGCCTGCCGCCATCTAGCGCCACATCGAACGCCGCTTCGCTGAAGCTGGGTGCGCGCGCCGCCAGCGAGCCATCGGCATTCAGCGCAAAGCTGCGCCCTTCAAACACAATCTCGTCCTGCCCACCCACCAGATGGGCGTACACCAAGGGCAGGCCCACATCGGCCACACGCTCGCGCATGGTGGTTTCGCGCTCGCCACCCTTGCCCACGTGGAAGGGCGAGGCGTTGATGACAGCCAGCAACTCGGCGCCTGTGGCCTTGGCATCGGCCGCCGGGGCATGGAACCAGGCGTCCTCACAGATCAGCAAGCCCACTTTCACCAACTGGCCGTCGTGGCCGGGCACGTCAAACACACAGGGGGTGTTGCCGGGCGCGAAGTAGCGCCGCTCGTCAAACACCTGGTAGTTTGGCAACTCGCGCTTGGCGTAGGTGTGGGTGATCTGCCCGTCACACACCACGCTGGCTGCATTCACCAAGCCGGGCACCGACACGCTGCGCGTGCGCTCCGCGCCCGGCCGGCGAGCAGGGTGGCCCACCACGATGCGCAGGCCGCTCAACCCCGCCGTCTCGCGGGCCACTGTTTTCAAGGCATCATCGCAGGCGTCGACGAAGGCGGGCCGCAGGAACAGGTCTTCGGCGGCGTAGCCACACAAGGCCAGTTCAGGGGTCAACAACAAGCGCACGCCGCGCCCATGGGCCTCGCGGGCGGCACGCACGATGCGCTGGGCGTTGCCCTGCAGGTCGCCGACGACAAAATTGAGCTGGGCGATGCTGATGGAAACGGTCATGGACAACGTACGGGAACAGAAAACCGAGGAAGCCGGATTGGCAGCAAACGATTATGTCACCCGGGTCGATGACGACCCCTGCGCCCTGCCCCGCGCCGCCTGGAACAGCCTGCTGCAGCACTGCGACGACCCCAGCCCCTTTGTGCGGCACGAATACCTCTGTGCGCTGCACCAGAGCGACAGCGCCGCACCTCACACCGGCTGGGCGCCACGCTACATCAGCCTGTGGCAAGGGGACGAACTGCACGCGGCCTGCCCGCTGTACCTCAAAAACCATTCGTACGGCGAGTACGTGTTCGACTGGGCCTGGGCCGAGGCCTACCAGCGCCATGGCCTGCGCTACTACCCCAAGGGCGTGATCGCGGTGCCTTTCACGCCGGTGCCGGGCGCACGCCTGCTGGCACGCGATCAGCATGCGCGTGCCGCACTGCTGCGGGCCGCATTGGCGTATTGCGAGGCGGAAGATATCTCGTCCTTGCACATGTTGTTCGCCCGAGAGTGCGAAATGGCAACGGCCGCCACCCAAGGTCTCATGGCACGACACACTGTGCAATTCCACTGGCAGAACAGCACGCCCGCCCACGCCGATTTCGACAGCTTTCTGCTCACACTCAACCAGGAGAAGCGAAAAAAAATCCGACAGGAACGGCGCAAGGTGAGCGATGCCGGGGTGCGTTTCCGCTGGGCGCGGGGTCAGGACATCACCACCGCAGACTGGGCGTTTTTCTACCGCTGCTACGAACGCACCTACCTGGAACACGGCAACGCGCCCTACCTCACGCCCGCGTTTTTTGAGGCCATGGCGCGGGACATGCCCGGCCACTGGCTGCTCTTCATCGCCGAGGATGCTCAGGGCCGCCCCATCGCCAGCAGCCTGATCGCCCTGAGCGACACCGGTGCCTCACCTACCGTGGCCTACGGCCGCTATTGGGGGGCGCTGGAGCGGGTGGACTGCCTGCATTTCGAGGCCTGCTACTACCAACCCCTGAACTGGTGCATTGCGAACGGCGTGCGACGCTTTGAGGGCGGCGCTCAGGGTGAACACAAAATGGCCCGCGCCTTGCTGCCGGTGAAAACCCACAGCGCCCACTGGTTGGCGCACCCTGCTTTTGCCGATGCGGTGGAACGGTTTCTGGCGCGCGAGGGCGAAGGCGTGGACAACTACATGGCCCACCTGGAAGCGCGAAACCCGCTCAGGCAAGGAAACGAACGGCGCTGAGCAAACCAAGCAAAACCGGCTGGTGCAGCATGTAGTAACTCAAGCTCCATCGCCCCAGAACCGCCATCCACCCGGGCGCCGGGCCTTCCAACGCCGAGCCAGGGCGTTGCAGCGCCCAACGCCCCCAACACATGCCCAGCCACATCACACCCAGCCACGGCAGCAGGGGCACGTAATCTTCGGTGATGGGTTTGCGCGAAATCAAGCCCAGCCAGTTCGCCCACGGCTCGTTGAGCCACAGGAAAAAGGGCTGGGTGGCGATGTGCGAGGCCGCCAGCGAAGGCATGGCCAATGCCACCAAGGCGAGCGGCAGCAACACAGCGCTCGACCAGCCCGCGCTGAGCCGGGCCACAACCAACATCACGGCCAACCCGTGGAGCACACCAAAGTAGATGAAGCTGTGTGGAAACATCCACCACGACCCCACACTCACCAACAAGGCGCAGCCCGCCACTTGGGCCCAACGGCGCCAGAAGCGTGCCCAGCTCTGTCCCTGCGCGTGGGCCACGGCCTGACCCAGCCCCGCACAAAACAGAAACAGCGAGACGATCGCCGTGCGCTGCCAAGTCCAGAACGGGTCGCGGTAGAAATCCGCATCCAACCAGCCGAAAAACCGCAAATCAAACGCAAAGTGGTAAGCCGTCATCCACAACATGGCCACCGCGCGCAGCGCGTCGATGCGGTCCAGGCGTGCGCTGCCTTGCACGGGCATACCGGTCGGACGAACGACTGAGGTCATGGCAGTGGACGGTTCGGCAGGGCCAGATCACGGTCGCAGATAATCACAGATTGCGCCTCCAAAGGCGCCCACTTTACAGCGCAGCCCCGTCCATGAGCCAAGATCTCACCGCCACCGGCACCATCGTATCCAGCCAAGCCTTCATCCAGCACGTACAAGCCTTGATTCGCAAGGGCGCACTACAGGACGCGGTACAGGAACTGAACCGCGCCGCCCACACCGCACAGAACGACCCTCGCCTGCACATTTTGGGGATGGAGCTGGCTGAAGCCAGCGGCAACCCCCAAGGCGCCTTGGCGTCGGCCGAACGTGCCGTGCGCAAATCGCCTGAGTGGGCGCCTGGCGTGATGAACCTGGCCCTGCTGCACGCCCGACAAAACCGCTTTCCTGAGGCATTGAGCGAGGCGCACAAGGCCCTGGCACTGGCACCCGCGCAAGCCGAACTGCTGGAAGCGGCCATCCAGATTGCACAAAAATCCGGCGCCAATGGCCCCCTCAAGGAATGGGCACAGCAGGCTCTATCACTCCAGCCAGACCACACCCAACACAGGCTGACACTGGGTGAAGCCTTGCTGGCGCTGGGCGATGGTCAGGCGGCACTGGAGACCTTTGAGACCGCGCTTGCCAGCGATCTGGACAACGAGTTGGCGGCGGCTGGCCGTGCGCACGCCCTGCTTGCGGCCGGGCGACAAGGCGACGCGGTGGCGGCGTGGGATGCGCTGTTGGCGCGCCAACCCGACAACGCCGCCTGGGCATTTCACCGCGCTGTGGCCGCAGGCGAGACGCCTTCTGCCCACCCATTGGCGCTCGTGAAAAGCACCTTTGATGCGTTCGCGCCCGTGTACGACATGCACATGCTTCGCACCTTGCGATACCGTTTGCCCAAAGACGTGGCCGAACGCTTGCTCACATTGCATCCGACGCGCGAGTTCCACCTGCTCGATCTGGGTTGCGGCACTGGGTTGCTGGGACTCATGCTGGGCAAAATTGCGGGCAGCATGATTGGTGTGGACGCCTCGCTCAAGATGATCGAACAGGCGGAGAAACACGGCGTCTACGACCGCTTCCACCACGTTGACCTGCTGGATGCCTTGCGCGAGACGCCCCCGTCGCTCTACCACGTGATCGCCGCACTCGATGTTTTCATTTACGTGGGCGATTTGACCCAAGCCCTCGCAGATGCCCAGCGTATTCTGGTGCCGGGCGGGCGCATGGTGTTTTCGTGTGAAACCGCGCCAGAAGACGGCGCCGGCTGGGTGCTCCAAGCCCATGGCCGCTATGCCCACCAACGCGCCCATGTCCAGGCGCTGTGTCAAGCAGCCGGCTTTTCTGACATCCAGATCCAGGAAGTGGACCTGCGCATGGAAAAAGGTGTACCCACCCCCGGTTTCCTGGTGGAAGCAGTGAAGCCAGCTTAAACACGTCGAGGGCGCAAGGCCCCCGATGTTTTCTGTGCGTCAGTGCACCTGGCGCTCGAAACTGAACTGCCCCGGTGACCGGATGGGATCGACCCCCACCGGGATCACATCCTTGGGCATGAACCTGCCTTCCAGAATCAGCTTGGACAGCGGGTTCTCGATGCGCTGCTGGATGGCGCGCTTGAGCGGGCGCGCGCCGAACACCGGGTCGAAGCCCACCTTGGCGAGCTCGGCCAGCGCGGCCGGCGACACGTCCAGCGACAACTCCATCTGCGCCAGCCGTTTTTGCAGCAGCTCCAGCTGGATCTTGGCAATGGCCTCGATGTGCTGCGCGTCCAGGCTGTGGAAGACCACCGTCTCGTCGATACGGTTCAAAAACTCCGGCCGGAAGTGATTCTTCAACTCACCCCACACCGCGTCCTTGATGTCCTCGGCGTCCTGTCCAGCCATGGCCTGGATCAGCGGCGAACCGATGTTGCTGGTCATCACGATGACGGTGTTCTTGAAGTCCACGGTGCGGCCCTGGCCGTCGGTCAGGCGGCCGTCATCCAGCACCTGCAGCAACACGTTGAACACGTCAGGGTGGGCCTTTTCCACTTCGTCGAGCAGCAGCACGCTGTACGGCTTGCGGCGCACGGCCTCGGTCAAATAACCGCCTTCGTCATAGCCCACGTAGCCGGGGGGCGCACCGATCAGGCGGGCCACCGAATGCTTCTCCATGAACTCGCTCATGTCGATGCGGATCAGGTGGTCCTCGCTGTCAAACAGGAAACCCGCCAGTGCCTTGCACAGCTCGGTCTTGCCCACGCCGGTGGGGCCCAGGAAGAGGAAGGAGCCTGTGGGGCGGTTCGGGTCAGACAAGCCTGCGCGCGAGCGGCGAATGGCGTTGGCCACCGCCACAATGGCCTCGTCCTGACCCACCACACGCTCGTGCAGCTTGTCTTCCATCTGCAGCAGCTTGTCTTTTTCACCCTGCATCATCTTGGCGACCGGGATCCCGGTGGCGCGGCTCACCACCTCGGCAATTTCTTCTGCCCCCACCTGGGTGCGCAAGAGGCGGTTGGCGTTGCCGGCGGCAGATTTGCCCGCCTCTTTGGCCTGGGCTTCCTGCAAGCGCTTTTCCAGCTCGGGCAACTTGCCGTATTGCAGCTCGGCCACCTTGGCCAGGTCGCCCTTGCGGGTCAGCGTGTCGATCTGCTGGCGCAGCTTGTCGATCTCCTCGCGCACCTGTGCGCTGCCTTGCGCGGTGGCCTTTTCCGCCTTCCAGATTTCGTCCAGATCGGCGATCTCCTTCTGCAGGCTCTCGATCTCTTCGTCGATCAGCTCCAGCCGGCGCTGAGACGCCTCGTCCTTTTCACGCTTGACGGCTTCGCGCTCGATCTGCAACTGGATCAGGCGACGGTCCAGCTTGTCCATCACCTCGGGTTTGGAGTCGAGTTCGATCTTGATCTTGGACGCGGCCTCGTCGATGAGGTCGATGGCCTTGTCGGGCAGGAAGCGGTCGGTGATGTAGCGGTTGGACAACTCGGCCGCGGCCACGATGGCGGGGTCGGTGATGTCCACGCCGTGGTGCACCTGGTAGCGTTCCTTGAGGCCACGCAGGATGGCAATCGTCGCCTCCACCGTGGGCTCGCCCACCAGGATTTTCTGAAAGCGGCGCTCCAGCGCGGCGTCCTTCTCAATGTATTTGCGGTATTCATCCAAGGTGGTGGCGCCCACGCAGTGCAGCTCGCCACGGGCCAGCGCCGGCTTGAGCATGTTGCCGGCGTCCATCGCGCCTTCGGCCTTGCCGGCGCCCACCATGGTGTGCAACTCGTCGATGAAGACGATGGTCTGGCCCTCTTCCTTGGCCAGTTCGTTGAGCACATTTTTCAGGCGCTCTTCAAACTCACCTCGGAACTTGGCGCCCGCCAACAGCGCGGCCATGTCCAGGCTAAGCACACGCTTGCCCTTGAGCGAATCGGGCACCTCACCGGCGACGATGCGCTGAGCCAACCCCTCGACGATGGCCGTCTTGCCCACGCCGGGCTCGCCAATCAGCACCGGGTTGTTTTTGGTGCGGCGTTGCAGCACCTGGATGGCACGGCGAATCTCGTCGTCGCGGCCAATCACGGGGTCCAGCTTGCCCAAACGGGCACGCTCGGTCAGGTCCAGACAGTATTTTTTCAGCGCTTCGCGCTGGCCTTCGGCCTCGGGGCTGTTGACGCTCTGCCCACCGCGCACGGCGGTGATCGCAGACTCCAGGCTCTTGCGGTTCAAGCCATTTTCGTTGGCAATGCGGCCCAGTTCGCCCTTGAAATCGGCCACGGCCAGCAAAAACAGCTCGCTGGCCACAAACTGGTCACCGCGCTTGATGGACTCTTTTTCGGCTGCCTGCATCAGCGTCACCGTGTCACGGCTCACCTGCACCTGCTCCTGCCCTTGCACCTGAGGCAGGCGCTTGACCGCCGCCTCGCAGGCGGTCAGCAGCCCTGCGGTGTTGACACCCGCGCGCTGCAGCAACGCCTTGGGGCCATCGTCCTGGCGCAGCATGGCAACCAGCACGTGGGCCGGTTCGATGTAGGCATGGTCGTTGCCCAAGGCCAGGCTTTGTGCCTCGCCCAGGGCTTCCTGGAACTTGGTGGTGAATTTGTCGATGCGCATGGAGCGGCTCCAAAAACTTGATTGACACCGACGTGGGGTCGACGGTGGTCTTTTCAAGCCGTGGACATAGCTTCCCGCGCCGCAATGCGGCTGTCCTTGACGCAAGTCAAGGCTGGGATGGACGCCAATACGCGTATGTCCAAGCCGGCGCAAACCCCAGCCGTTGGTACAAAGACAAGGCGGGCACATTGCTGGCATCCACCTGCAAAAACACCCGCTGGATACCGCGTGACTGTGCCTCCCGAGCCATGGCCGCCAACACACGTGTGGCCAGCCCCTGGCCACGGTGGGCTGCGGCGGTGCGCATGCCGTGCACGCTGAGCCAGCCGTGTGCGAAACAGGCCATGCCACAAGCACGTGTTTCGCCATCCACACGCAGGCTGGCATAGCGGCTGTCCTGTGCGCGGGCCAGTGCAGCAGAACGGCTGGCACCATCGACCGGGTCCAGGCCTTCGCCCAGGAACATGGCCATCCAGGCGCCATCGGGGCGTTCGTCCAGCGTGCAGGCGGATGTGTCGGCGCCCACCAAACCTGCCAGCGTTGCCACTTGCACTTGTGTGGGTTGCACACGCAGCCAGCCAGCTGCAGAGAGTTCATCGCGCACATCGGACCAAGCGGCCACCTCAGGCAAACGAAGCACCGGTCGGTAACCCGCTGCGCGGTAGCGCTCTACCACCGCTGCCCACCCGGCGACGCTTGCGGGGTCATGGTTGATGGGAACGGCGGCATGGGCGCGGCCCACGGTGCCGTGGTCCATCGGCAGCAGCCAGCCGGGCAGTGCCTCCACGCGCTCGGGCGCAACCGCTGCCAACGTGGCGCGTTCGATGCTTTCGACGTCGGAAGGCAACACGCTCACGCCCCCGCGTTGCCCGCGTTGATCCCCCATTTGGCCAGCGCCTGGTCGTCGCTCACGCGTGCGTCCACCCAGCGCGCGCCCTCGGGCGTGTCTTCCTTTTTCCAGAACGGCGCCTGGGTCTTGAGGTAGTCCATCAAAAACTCGCAAGCCTGGAAGCTTTCGCCCCGGTGCGCCGAGGTGACCGCCACCAGCACGATCTGGTCGAGCGGCTGCAGCAAGCCCACGCGGTGGATGACGCGGGCCCCGAAGATGTCGAAACGGCGAAACGCCTCATCGATCATGGCCTCAATGGCTTTTTCCGTCATGCCGGGGTAGTGCTCCAACTCCAGCGTTTTCACCGATTGGCCATCGTTGCGATCGCGCACCGTGCCAACAAACGCACACACGGCGCCCACGCGGGTGTCGCCTTCTCGCAAGCGTGCGACCTCGGTGCTGAGGTCGAAGTCATCGGTTTGTATGGTCACGCGCGGCAAGTTCATGACCGCCATTGTGGCACCGGGCCGCCCTCACCGCCTCGGCTACACTGCGGCTATGACCACGCTTTCATCCAACGCTTCGCACCTGCCGTCCCTGGCGGGGTGCCTGAGTGCTGGCGTGGCCAAAAAAAGCAAACCACAGCTCATCTGACCGGGGCTGCGGTTCCGTCGTCGGATGAGCGACGGAACCCTGGTGCAGTCCCGACTTCCCTTTTCCGCGTTCGCCCTGTGACGGCCTTTGTCCGGTCGCCATTGAAAGGCTTTGAACATGAACGCGTCTGTGTCTTCCCGTCCGCCATCTGATTTCTCGGGGCTCTGGGTGCCCCTCATCACCCCCTTTGTGGGGCAGGCCGTTGACCACGAGACGCTTGGCAGGCTGGTGAAACACCTGGTCAGCGCAGGCGTCACTGGCCTGGTGGTTTGCGGAAGCACGGGCGAAGCGGCCGCCTTGTCTGCGGAGGAACAACTTGCGGTGTTGCGCACGGTGGCGCGCCATGCGCCCGGCTGCCCATTCGTGATGGGCGTGAGCGGCAGCAACCAGCCAAACACCCTGTCCTGGCTGCGCACGGTCAACGCGGGTGCAGAACTGGACCTTCCCCGTCTGCACGGTGTGCTGGTGTCGGCGCCCAGCTACATACGGCCGTCCCAAGCCGGCCTGCTGCAATGGTTTACCGCTTTGGCTGAGGCCTCATCGGCACCTCTGGTGTTGTACGACATTCCCTACCGAACCGGCGCGACATTGGAGCGCGACACGCTGCTGGCCCTGGCCGACCACCCGAACATCCAGGCCATCAAGGATTGTGGTGGCGACGCCGCGAAGACGATGGCTTTGTTGCGAGACGGCCGCCTGCAGGTGCTCGCGGGCGAAGACATGCAGGTGTTCGGCACACTGGCCCTGGGGGGCGCCGGGGCCATCTCGGCCAGCGCCCATGTGCACCCGCAGCATTGGGTGGCATTGGTGGCCGCGCTGCGAAAGGGCGACGTGGCAAGCGCGCGCAGGCTGTGGCAACCCTTGGCGCCAATGGTGGAGACCTTGTTTTCGGAGCCCAACCCAGCGCCCGTCAAGGCTTTGCTTGCACATCAGTGCCGGGTAGCCAACGAGTTGCGGCCACCCATGACGCCAATGAGTTTGGCCGGTCAGGAACGGCTTCTGGCCCTCGCCGCGCAGACCGCTGACACTATCGGTTGACGATCACCCGCCGGTCACGGGCGGGAAAAACGCCACCTCAGCGCCATCGCTGAGGGGAGCGGCTTCGTCGCCCACCATGGTTTGGTTCAACGCCACGCGCACGGCCTTGCCACGCGCCAAGGCTTGCGCGTAGGCGCCACCACGCGCGATCAGTTCGTCGCGCAGCGCACCCACCGTGGCGGCTGCCACTTCCAGCGTTTCCCCGCCCTGCCCCAAGGCCTCACGGATGGCAGCGAAGTACTTGAGTTGGATCTTCATGCGAGCAAGTCCGTCAAAGGAATGAAACGCACCAGATCGCCACGGGCAATGGCGTTGCCGGGCGGGTTGTCGATCAGGCCGTCGGCCCAGACAACCGAGGTCAACACACCCGAACTCTGGTTGGGAAAAACATCCACCCCCCCTTGAGCGTTGCGCCGGGCGCGAAGGAACTCGCGACGCTTGTCGCCTTTGGGAAGGTCGAAATGCGCGGGCAACATCACCGGCGCGGGCAGTGCCGAGGCAGCGTCCACCGCCACGCCTTGCAAGCGCAGCAGGAAAGGCCGCACCAACAGCAGGAAGGTGACAAAGCTGGACACCGGGTTGCCAGGCAAGCCGATGAAATGCGCATGGCCCACGCGGCCATGGGCAAACGGCTTGCCGGGCTTCATGCCGATCTGCCACAGATCAAGGTGCCCCAAAGCCTGCACGGCTGGCTTGATGTGGTCTTCCTCGCCCACCGAGACCCCACCGCTGGTGAGGATGAGGTCGTGGTCTTGTGCCGCGTTGCTCAAGGCTTGCAAAGTGGCCTCGCGCTGATCCGGCACGATGCCCAAATCGCTGACCTCACAGCCCAAACGAAGCAACAAGGCCCGGAGAAAAAAGCGGTTGGAGTTATAGATGGCGCCAGGCTTCATGTCGGCCGGCGCGACCGTTCCCGGCATGACCAGTTCGTCCCCGGTCGAGAACAAGGCCACGCGCACGCGCGGAGCCACGGGCAGCTCCGCGAAACCGATGCTGGCGGCCAAGCCGAGTTCGGCCGGGCCCAGGCGGGTGCCTGCAGGCAACACGGTGCCACCTTTTTGCACGTCCTCGCCCTGGCGGCGTATCCACTGCCCAACCCTGGGTTGGCTTTGAAAGGACACGCGGCCATCGGCTTGCGCCTGCGCTTCTTCCTGCATCACCACCGCGTCGGCCCCTGCCGGCACGGGTGCGCCGGTGAAAATACGCGCCACCGTGCCGGGCAACAGCGGGCCGCCGAAGTGGCCCGCGGGGATGCGCTGCGACACCACCAGCGGCGCTCCGGCCGCCTGCGCCAGATCGGCCACGCGCACGGCGTAACCGTCCATCGAGGTGTTGTCGTGACCGGGCACATCCAAGGCGCTGACGAGGTCTTGTGCCAGCACACGGCCGTCGGCCTCAAAGGTGGGAACCTGCTGAACACCGGCCAAGGCGGCCGTGTCGTTCAACAGATCGGCCAGTGCGTCCTCTAGCGGACGCAGACCAGGGCGCGGTGTGGGTGCGACGCTCATGCGCAGTGCTGGGCGATGTAGGCCTTGACCTGATCGGCCTGCGCAGGCATGACCAGCACCCGCTTGGGCAGGTCTTCAATGCCCACGAACTTGGCCGGACGCTCGGGTTCACGGCCCAGTGCTTCAACGATGGTGCCAGCGAACTTGATGGGCAAGGCCGTTTCGAGCACCACCATGGGCACGCCGGCTTGCAGATGCTCGCGCGCCACCTTCACACCGTCGGCGGTGTGGGTGTCGATCATCAGGCCGTGGCGGCTCCAGCAGTCGCGGATGGTGGCCAGGCGGTCGGCATGGGTGCTTTTGCCACTGACAAAACCATAGCGGCCGGCGGCCTGGGCAAACAGTGGGTCGGCGCTCAAATCGAAACGGCCGTTCTGGGCGAGTTGCGGGCCAAACAGGTCGGCGGTGCGCGCGGCGTCGCGGCCCAGCAGGTCGAACACGAAGCGCTCGAAGTTGCTGGCCTTGCTGATGTCCATGGATGGGCTGGACGTCTCGTGCGTGTCGGAGCTGCCGCGCACGCGATAGACGCCGGTGCGGAAGAACTCGTCGAGCACGTCGTTTTCGTTGGTGGCCACCACCAATTGGGCAATCGGCAGGCCCATCATGCGGGCCACATGGCCGGCGCAAACGTTGCCGAAGTTGCCGCTGGGCACGGTGAAGGACACCTTCTGATCGTCCTTTTGCGTGGCCTGGAAGTAACCGGCAAAGTAGTACACCACCTGGGCCAGCAAACGCGCCCAGTTGATTGAGTTGACCGTACCGATCTTGTACTTGCGCTTGAAGTCCAGGTCATTGGACACCGCCTTGACGATGTCCTGGCAGTCGTCGAACACGCCTTCGATGGCGATGTTGTGGATGTTGGCGTCCTGCAGGCTGAACATTTGCGCCTGCTGAAAGGGGCTCATGCGGCCGTGCGGACTGGTCATGAACACGCGCACGCCGGACTTGCCGCGCATCGCGTATTCGGCCGCGCTGCCGGTGTCGCCGCTGGTCGCGCCCAGGATGTTGAGCTGCTCGCCCCGGCGGCCCAGTTCGTACTCGAACAGTTGGCCCAGCAACTGCATGGCCATGTCCTTGAAGGCCAGCGTGGGGCCGTTGGACAGCGCTTCCAGCCACAGGCTGTCTTCCACGTGGCGAAGCGGCACGATCTCACCCGTGCCAAACACCTCGGCCGTGTAGGTCTTGCGGCAGATGGCACGCAGGTCATCGGCCGGGATGTCGTCGATGTAAAGCGACAGCACTTCAAACGCCAGGTCTGCGTAGCTCTGATCATGGTAGACCTTGCGCCAGCGCGCCAGGGCGGCCGCGTCCACCTGCGGGTAGCGCTCGGGCAGGTACAGACCACCATCGGGCGCCAGGCCTTCCAAAAGGATGTCGCAGAAGCGGCGCGGCGTGCGGTCGCCGCGGGTGGACAGGTAGTTCATCAGGCCAACTCCTCCTTGCGGATGCGGGTGATGGGCGCCAGCACGGTGGGCAGCGCCTGCATCTGGGCCATGGCGTCGTTCATGGTGCCCTCTCGGGTGTCGTGGGTCAGGATGATGAGGTCGGTCTGGGTGGAACCCTCGCCGCCCACCTCATCGGCCTCGCGCTGCAGCACGGCGTCGATGCTGATACCGGCACCGGCCAGGATGCCGGTGACTTGGGCCAGCACGCCGGCTTCGTCGGCCACACGCAGGCGCAGATAGTAGCTGGTCACCACCTCGCTCATGGGCAACACCACCTCGTTGCTGATGGCGCTGGGTTGGAAGGCCAGGTGCGGCACGCGGTGCTGCGGGTCGGCGGTGTGCAGGCGGGTGATGTCCACCAGGTCGGCAATCACGGCACTGGCGGTGGGCTCGCTGCCAGCGCCTTTGCCGTAGTAAAGCGTGGTGCCCACGGCGTCGCCGTTGACGACCACCGCGTTCATCGCACCTTCGACGTTGGCGATGAGGCGCTTGGCGGGCACCAGGCTGGGGTGCACGCGCAGCTCAATGCCCTTGGCCGTGCGTTTGGTGATGCCCAGCAGCTTGATGCGGTAACCCAGCTGTTCGGCGTATTTGATGTCGGCGGCGGCCAGCTTGGTGATGCCTTCGACATAGGCTTTGTCGAACTGCACCGGGATGCCGTAGGCGATGGCGCTCATCAACGTCACCTTGTGCGCAGCGTCCACGCCTTCGATGTCGAAAGTGGGGTCGGCCTCGGCGTAGCCCAGGCGTTGCGCTTCTTTCAGCACCACGTCGAAGTCCAGGCCCTTGTCGCGCATCTCGGACAGGATGAAGTTGGTGGTGCCGTTGATGATGCCGGCCAGCCACTGGATGCGGTTGGCGGTCAGACCCTCGCGCAGCGCCTTGATGATGGGAATGCCACCGGCCACGGCCGCTTCAAACGCCACCACCACACCTTTGGCCGAGGCAGCTGCAAAAATTTCGGTGCCGTGCACGGCCAGCAGCGCCTTGTTGGCGGTGACCACGTGTTTGCCGGCGGCGATGGCGTCCAGCACCAGCTTCTTGGCAATGCCGTAACCGCCGATCAGCTCGATGACGATGTCGATGTCGGGGTTGGCAATGACGGCAGCCGCGTCATTGACGACCTGAACACCATCACCCACCACGGCCTTGGCGCGCGCCACGTCCAGGTCGGCGACCATGGTGATTTCGATGCCCCGACCCGCACGGCGCGTGATCTCTTCCTGATTGCGCTTGAGCACGTTGAAGGTGCCGCTGCCCACGGTGCCAATGCCCAGCAGGCCCACTTGAATCGGTTTCATCTCTCGGTTTCCGGTCGTCGTTGCAAATAAGGGAATCGGGGTGGCGCCTCAGGCGTTCACCGCCATGCGTTTTCGGTAGCGTTCCAGGAAGCGCGCGATACGCTCGATGGCTTCGCGCAAATCGTCCTCGTGCGGCAGGAAGACGATGCGGAAGTGCTGGTTGTCCGGGTAGTTGAAGCCCGAGCCCTGCACCAGCATCACCCGCGTCTCGCGCAGCACCTCCATGAAGAACTGGCGGTCGTCCTCGATGGGGTAGACCTTGGGGTCCAGGCGCGG
>DASUIK010000202.1:0-24213 GCA_036279795.1 Burkholderiaceae bacterium
GCGCACCTCGACCTGAATTCGGTACGTGCCCTGGGGTGTTTTCTTGGGTGTGGCCATCGGGGGATTCGCGGGGGAAATTCGGGGGCAAAGCCTGCGCAAACCTGCGCAATGGCTGCACTATACCGAATCACCCACCACCCCGAAGCCCTTGATTTGATTGGGTTTGTGCATCTGTTGCACAAGCCTGTTTAGGTGTGTGGTGCCCCGAACCGGACTTGAACCGGTACGCCCGATGAAGGGCGGCAGATTTTAAGTCTGCTGTGTCTACCGATTTCACCATCGGGGCCAGGACCGTATTTTCGCCCCAATTCTTGGGCCGGTCCGAGACCGATCGGTAGGCCGCCACACCCCACGCCCATCGAGTTCACATTGAAAAATAAAATGATTAAAAATGATTAGATATTTGACATTTTTGACCTGTCACTCTACAGGTAAGCGACACAAGTCCTGGAAATTCGCTGTGAGTCACGCTACATTACCCAACAATGTTAATTTTTTGCTTTTTGACCACCACAAGTTGTCATTTTGCTCAGTAGCCAAGGACGTGACCATGCCCAACCGCCGCCGTGTCAACCAAACCCTGTGGGGCGCCTTGGCGCTGGTTTCGGTTTGCCTGCTGCCCACCGCCACGTGGGCATTGGATGCCCCCAAAGGCAAGGTTGTGCTCACCGTCAGCGGCAAGCTGGGTGCCGCCAATCGGGGTGACAAGGCCGTGTTCGACATGGCCATGCTGGAGGCCTTGCCACAAAAGACCTTCACCACCATGACCCCCTGGGAGAAGGCGCCGGTGAAATTCACTGGCCCGCTGCTGCGCGACGTGCTCGCCGCCGTGAAAGCCCGAGGCAACACGCTCAAGGCCGTGGCCCTGAACGACTACAAGATCGCCATCCCGCTGGACGACACCGCCAAATTCGACATGGTGCTGGCGCACCGCATGAACGACCAGCCCATCCCCGTGCGCACCAAAGGGCCGCTGTTCGTGGTCTACCCCTTCGACAGCAACCCCGCCCTGCAGAACTCCGTCTACTACGAGCGCTCCATCTGGCAGCTGGGCGGTCTGGAAATCGACTGAGGCCCATGCAGCGACGGAATGCCGCGCGGCGATTCTGGGCGTGGCTGGGTCTGGCCACCGCCCTGATGTTGGCGGGCTTGTTGGTGCTCATGGGTATTTTTTTGCGCCAGGCCCGCCTGGCCGAAGAAGCGGCCCAACTGCAGGCTGATTCGGTGACCGCACTCGTGTTCCAGTTGGAACGCGAGTTCCTGCGTCTGCGCTCGGCCGTGACGCTGGCGGGCATGGAGAGCGCAAGCCCCGATTGGGACGCGCTGGGACTGCGCTATGACATCTTCCTGAGCCGACTGGACTTGCTGCTGACCAGCCCCAGCGTGGACAGCCTGCGCGACGCCCCCGAATACCGCGCCGCGGCACCGCACCTGCAGCAAGTGGCTGCACAGATTCAGCCCTGGATGGAAGCGCCCGCCAACCACCGCCCTGGGTGGGCAGCCATGGCACAGGCCATGGACGAGATGGGTCCGGAGGTGCAGGCGCTGTCCTTTGCGTCCAACGCCATGATCTCGCGCCAGATGCGTCAGCAGATTCAAACCCTGCAAGGCCAAAGCCGGCTGATCGTGGGCCTGTTCGTGGCCCAGGCCCTGCTGCTGCTGAGTGTGGCCGCGACCATCGTGGTGCGCCAACGCCGCCAGGAGCGTGAGCGGCTGGCACTGGAGAAGCTCAACCGGGAGCTGGAGATCGCCCGCCAATTGGCCGAGCAGGCCAATGTCACCAAAGGCCACTTCCTGGCCAATATGAGCCACGAGCTGCGCACCCCGTTCAACGGCATGTTGGGCATGCTGCAACTGCTGCATGAAACCCCGCTGGACGCCCGTCAGCGCGACTACCTGCACACCGCCGCCGATTCGGCCCAGCACCTGCTGACCCTGCTCAACGACATCCTGGACATGGCGGCCATCGAAGAAGGCAAGCTCAAGGTGACGCCCGAGGCCATCGACCTGCCTCGTGTGCTGCGCGATGTGGTGACCCCCATGGCCGCGCAGGCCCGCGACAAAGGGCTGCGTTTCGACGTGTCGATGACGCCATCGTTGCCGGCCGCCGTTCGCCTGGACCCCACACGCACGCGGCAGGTGCTGTTCAACCTGCTCAGCAACGCCGTCAAGTTCACCGAACGCGGCAGTGTGGGCTTTGAAGTCGACGTTCAACCCGGCGCCCAGGCCAACAGCATCGTGCTGGTGGTCGCCGTGCGCGACACCGGCATCGGCATGTCTGAGGCATCGGTTGCGCGGCTGTTCGAGCGCTTCTACCAGGTGGACTCGTCGCTCAACCGACGGCGTGGCGGTTCAGGCCTGGGCCTGAACATCTCCCGTGCCCTGGCCGAATTGATGGGCGGCAACCTGGACGTGGAAAGCCGCGAAGGCCATGGCAGCACCTTCACGCTGCGCCTGCCCACCACGGTGGAACTCAGTGCCACGCCTTCTTTCGTCGACACCACCCCACCTGGCCTGTCACGCCCACCAGTCACCGACACCGCAAACACCCTCGACGCTCCCGCTCCGCCCGATGTGGTGCCGGAAGTGCATCTGAAGGTGCTGGTGGTTGACGACCACCCCATCAACCTGAAGCTGGCCACTGCCCTGCTGCAAAAAATGGGGCACGAGGTGAACCAGGCGGTCAACGGCCTGCAGGCATTCGAGATGGTCCAGGCGCAAGCGTTCGACCTCGTGCTCATGGACCTGCACATGCCCGAGATGGATGGGCTGGAAAGCACCCAGCGCATCCGCGCCCTGCCCGCGCCACGCGGCCAGATACCGGTGGTGGTGCTCACGGCCAACGCCCTGGAGGAAGCACGCCGCGACGCCGATCGCGCCGGCGTCAACGGCTTTCTGACCAAACCGCTCAAGGTGCAGGAGTTGCAGGCAGTGGTGCGCAACTGCCAGGCCGCACCTCACCGCCGCCTGGAAGACGCCCAGCCCACGCCCTCGTCAGTGGCCTGATCAGCCTCCCGATTCAACCGCCGGCAGCCACGGCATGAGTGCCGCGTGCAAGGCCTTCAAGGTGAAGGGCTTGGGCACGTGGCCGTCGAAACCACTGGCGCGGCAACGCGCGAGATCCTCGGCCATGACGTTGGCGGTCAGGGCCAGCACCGGCACCGCCCGCGCGGCATCGCCCGCCTCACCGGCACGCAAGCGCTCGGTGGCTTCAAAACCATCCATCTCGGGCATCTGGCAGTCCATCAGCACCAGGTCAAAGGCGTGAGCGCGCAGCCGCTCCAGGGCCTCTCGGCCGTTCTGCGCCAACACCGCGTCCAGGCCCACCCGGCCCAACACCGCCAAGGCCAGCTTCTGGTTCACCGGTTGGTCTTCCACCAACAGCACCCGACCCCGCAAGGGAGGCAGGTTGGCCACGGGCGGCGGGACCACCTCGGGCGCGGCGGCGGCAGGTGCAGCAGGCAGGGGCAACTCGAACCAGAAAGTGGCCCCTGCCCCCGAGGCGCTCTGCACGCCGATGCGCCCACCCATGGCCTCCACCAGTTGACGGCAAATGGACAAGCCCAAGCCCGTGCCGCCGAACGCCCTTGAGCTCGATGCATCCACCTGGGTGAACGGCTGGAACAGCTGCGGTTGGGCCTCGGGGGGAATGCCGATGCCCTCGTCCTGCACCTCGATGCGCAACCCGGGCGTGGCGCGGCGCAAGCGCAAGACCACCTGCCCATGTGCGGTGAATTTGATGGCGTTGCCCAGTAGATTGACCACCACCTGCTGGATGCGCTGCGCGTCGCCCAGCACGCGGGGTGGGGCGTCGTCGGCGAAGTCCAGCACCAGCTTCAAACCCTTAGACTGGGCGGTCACCTCCAGGCGCCGCGCACAGGCACGGCACAACTCGGCGGGTGACAAAGGCGCCGATGCCAACACCAGCTTGCCCGCCTCAGCCTTGGAGAAATCCAGGATGTCGTCGATGAGGTGCAGGAGCGACTCCGCGCTTTCACGCACCGTCTGTGCCTGGTCGTGCTGCTCGGCGCTGAGCGGCGAGTCGAGCAGCAGGCTCACCATACCAATCACCCCATTCATGGGGGTGCGGATCTCGTGGCTCATGTTGGCCAGAAAGGCACTCTTGGCACGGGTCGCGGCCTCGGCGTGGTCGCGCGCCTGGGCCAGTTCCGCCAGGGTGCGTTTTTCCTGCGTGAGGTCGTGCTCCACCGTCACAAAGTGGGTGATGTGGCCCGCCACGTCGCGCAGCGGAGCGGCCACCACTTGCGCGGGGTACACCTGGCCGTCGCGGCGCCGACGCAACATTTCGCCACGCCAGATATGCCCTTGCTGCAGCTGGTTCAGCACCTCCAGGTAACGCGCCTTGTCCACCGGTGCGCCATCGAGCATGGCGGGCGTGCGGCCTTGCAGCTCGGTGGCCGAATAGCCGGTCATCTGACACAGAAACGGGTTGCTGTATTCGATGCGCCCTTGCGCGTTGACGATCAGGATGCCGCTCGGGCTTTGCTCCAGGGCCTGCGACAGGCGCACGATGGTGGCCTGCTGCATGGCCTCGGCCTGCTCGCCCGCGCGCAGTCGGCGCATGAGCCACAGGTAACCCGCCAACACGCTGGCCAGGCCCAGCACGGCCACCAGGGCAATGACCGCCGATTTGCGACGCCAATCGGCGAGCACCGCCAAGCGGTCCACACGAACCGAAACAAACACCGGGTACGACTTGAGCGTGCGGTAGGCGCTCAGCGCGTCGCTTTCGTCGGTGCCGAGTTCGTTGGCCAGAATGGCCGGCAGCAGCGCGGTCAGCGGGTAGACGCCACCGTTGGGACCCTCGTCGGTGCTGAACAGCACGCGGCCATCCAGCCGGCTCACGTGCACACGGTCGCTGCCGGGGCGGTGAAAACGTTCCATCCGGCCCAGCAGGTAATCGGGGTTGAGCGCGGCCAGCAGCCAGACCGCCTCATCGCCCTCCCCCATGCGCATCAGCAGCGGCACGAAATATGGCTTGTCGGCATCACCCGGCTGATCGGGCAGGGTGGGCCGCGCCTGCCCCACGTCGCGACCCTCCCACACAGGCCCCACCCGCAACACCGACGACTCGCCGGTGTTGCGGTCAGCCGGCAGGAAACCCAGGGTATCGACCACCGCCCCCAGATTGCCCGACTGCGAGCTTGCGCGCACGCGTCCATCGCGGTCCAGGATGGACAGGGAGCGCACCGCCGGCTGGCTGTGCTGCAGCCGACGCAAGACGCCGTGGAGCCATTGCGGTGACGCCTCGGCCAGCGGCTCGTCCGACACCTCGGGCAAGGCGCGCAAGGTGTTTTCCACAAGTTGCAAGGCTTGGCCAATTTCGTCCTCGAAGATCAGCGCATTGCCCTGCGCGCGCGCGAGTTGCTGCTCCAGTTGCACTTCGCGATCGCGCCACACCGCGTAGACCACCGCCCCCAACACCGTGACCAGAAACAAGCCCAGAAACAAGCGCGCCAACCACTGATAGCGCACAGCCGGACGCGGAGCGTCGGCCGACAGGCCCAGCGTGCGTTCCGGGAATGTCGCCATCAGTTCGGCACAACAATGGACTCCAGCCGGTAACGGCTGGCAGCGCGCAGCAGACGACCATCGCGTTTGATGTCACGCACGAATTGCTCCACACGGTTGAACCACTTGAGATCGCCGGGTGCCACCGCGTAGGCGTATTCGGTCATGTGGTAGGTGCTGGTGGGCGACACCAGCCGGGCCCAGTCGGTCGTCTCCAGCATGCGCCGGCTGTACGGAAAGTCGGTCATGAACACATCGGCGCGGCCAGACTCCACCTCCTGCTCACGCGCCATGGGCGTGTCCACCACCAACAGCGTGGCCGCCTTCAGGCGCGAGCGCATCACCGGCTCGTGCAAAGTGCCTTTCATCACAGCCACCACCACGCCAGGCTTGTCGATGTCGTCCCAGCCCTTGATACGCCGGTTGCTGCGGGTGGTGATGGCGTAGATGTCGCTGGCCAACGTGGGGCGGGCAAACATCAGCTTCTCGGCACGCTGGGGCGTCACACCCACGGCAAACATGGCAACGTCGCACTGGTCGGATGTGACATCGTTGACGAGTCGGGCAAACGAGCTGTCGACAAACTCCACTGCAACGCCCAGGTCCTTGCCAAACTCCAGCGCCAGGTCGGCATCGACCCCGGCCAGTTGCTGGGTGCGCGGGCTGCGCAGGCTGATGCCGTAATAGTCGGGCCAGATGCACACGCGCAATTTCTTGCTTGCCATGATCTGCTGCAGGCGGTTGCCGCCTGCAGCGGCCCCCCCGCCACCCTGTGCCCAAACGGACGGTGCCCATACCAAAACCACCGCCAACACCGCAGCAGCGCAACGCAGCGTCCATCGCAAGAACATCCTGGCTCCTTTGGAAAACATGCTGGCAGGGATTTGCCCGGCCCACGTCTCATGAGCCTGGCATTCTGCAGGATTTGAGACCGTGTCCGCCACCACTTAAACGGCGGCCGCCTCGGTGGCGTGTGCCGCCGGCGCGGTCAGCGGAATCACCACCTCGAACACCACGCCACCTTCGTCCAGGTTGCGGAAGTCGATGTGCCCGCCGAGTGCACCGGCCACGATATTGCGCACGATGGGCAGGCCCAGGCCACTGCCACCCTGCCCCAGCTTGGTGGTGTAGAAGGGGTCGAACACATGGCGGCGGTTGGCCTCGGGTATGCCGTGGCCGTTGTCGGCCACCGACAGACAGACCTCGGTCGCCCGAACCTCGGCGCAGATGTCGATGCGGCCGTGGTCCACACCATCGAGTCCGTGGAGGTGGGCGTTCTGGACCAGGTTGGTGAGCACCTGCCCCAAGGCCCCGGGGTAACTGTCCAGCTCGATCGTCTCGGGCACCTGGCACACCAGCTCGTGGGTGCTGCGTTTGAAGGTGGGCTGCAAGGTGAGCAGGATTTCGTCCACCACCTCGCGCAGCCGAAAACGCCGCCGTTGGTCGCTGGTCTGGTCCACTGCCACCTGTTTGAAGCTGCTGAGCAGTTCGCTGGCCCGCTCCAGGTTGCGGGAGGCGATTTCGCCGCCCGTGTCCACCTGCGTGACGAACGCCTCCAGATCGGAGCGCTTGAGCCCTTGCGCCATCTGCTTCCTGAACTGCACGGCCCGTTCCTTCAGGGTGGACACCGCCATGCGCCCGTTGCCAATGGGCGTGTTGAGTTCGTGTGCCACACCCGCCACCAGCGAACCCAGCGAAGCCAGCTTTTCCGACTGCACCAGCCGGTCCTGCGAGGCCACCAGCCGGTCCTGCGCCAGTTGCACCGTCTTCAGCGCCTGTTCCAGCTCCATGTTTGCGATGGACAGGCTGCGCGTGCGCTCTTCGATGCGTTCTTCCAGCTGCGCGTTCAGCTCCAGCAGGGCCGCTTCCGCACGCTTGCGGTCGCTGATGTCCACATCCAGGCAGACAAAAATCATGGGGCTGTCGTCTGGTCCGGCATCACCCGGCACACCGATGGTGGTGGACAACAGCCAGCGCGCGCGCCCGGCGCGGTCGCGCACCTCGCCTTCATAAGGGCCCTGCGGTTGTCCGGTGCGGCCCACCTCAGCCAGAATTTGCATGAAATCGCGTTGCTGCTCAGGCGTGTAAATCAGCTCGTCCAAGCGCCTGCCCAGCACCTCGTCGCGCCGCCAGCCGAACATGCCTTGCGACGCGGCATTCCACTCCAGCACACGTCCCTGGGCATCGAACCACTGCACGGCCAGTGTCGGTGTGCCGTTGAGGATGGCGCGCAGCCGCTCCTCGCTGCGTCGCACCGCCGCTTCGGCGGCGCGCTGACTGGTCACGTCAATGCCGATGCAGCGGAAACCTTGAAAGCGGCCATCGGCGCTGCGGTCCACACTGGAGCTCCAGGCGATGTCGCGCAGCGCGCCGCCCGGCCCGACCATGCGCAAGTCCTGGCGGTAGGTGGGCTGGCGCAACTTGTCGCCCGCCTCCAGAAAGTTCTGCACCATCGCGCGCTGGCTGTCCACCACCAGGTCCACGATGGGGCGCCCCAGCGCAGCCAGCCCGGGCTGGCTCAATGCCTGTTCAGCAGCGGGATTGACGTAAACGACTGTGCCCTGGCGGTCCAACTCGATCACCAGATCGGCTGTGCGCTCCACCAATTCGCGGAAGCGCCGGTCCTGGTCGGCCAACTGGCGTTCCCGCTCAGCGATGGCTCCCGCCACCCGCTTCAGGTCGGTGCCCAGACGTTGCAGCTCCACAATGCCGCTGCCCCGGGGCTCGCCGCCGTAGCGCCCATCAGCCATCTGCTGCGCAAAGTCCATGGCGCCGTGCACCACGCGGTCAATGCGGCGCGCCAGCCAGACCGCCATGACCACGCCCACCGCCAACGCCAGGGACAGCGTCACCACGGCGATGAGGATGGCCGCATCGCGTGAGGCTTGCGACACCGACTCCGGGTAAGCGACCAAGAGCCCCCAACCCAGGCGCTGCGACAAGCGCGTGCTGCCTTCGTAGGCCCGGCCATCGAACTCGAAACGCCCCGAGGCCTGCTCACCCCGCAGAGCGGCCTGCACCAAGGGCAGATTCATGAGGTTGGTGCGTTCACGCACCAGGCGCAGGTTGGGTGCAGACACCAGGGCCCCACGGTTGTCCACTGCCAACAAAAGCAGACCGTCGCGCTGATTGGGGCGGTTGGTCAGGCTGACCAGCCGGTCCATGGACAGCTCCCCGAGCAACACACCACCGGCGAACGGCACCGCGACAGCCACCACGGGTTTGCCTTGTATGGGCGACAAGAACTGGGCGCTCCATTGCAGCGTGTTTTGCTGGCGCGCGTTGCGCAACACCGCCACCGCACTGAGATCGTTGCCCACCCATTCGCCGGCACGGGCCATCACCCCGTGGCGCAGCAAGGCAGTGCGCAGCGTCAGTGTGTGGTCCAGCAAATAGATGCCGTCGAGCAGGTTGTCGCCCAGCAGCATTTGACGCGTGGCGACCGCAAAGGTGTCGGCGGCCACCGCTGCCGCCGGCCCACCTGCCGCGTCGGCCAACCCGGTGAGGGCGGAAACCAGGGCTTGGGTGTTGTCCAGGCCCTGCTCCATGTTGGCCAGCGCCAGATCGGCCACGCGGGCCTGCTCCTCGCGCGTTTGCTGCTGGACCAGCGGCAAGCGCCAGAACACCATCATCAGCGTGAGCACGACCAGCGCCACCAACATGGCCGCCAGGAACTGACCCACCAGCAGCGTGCGCAGGCGCCACGGCCCTCGCTTGAAGCTCAAGTCAGCACCTCGTAGCGGCCTTGCCTCACCACCGTCATGTAGGTTTGTCGCACGGCGTCACCCGTGTCGTCGAATGCCACCACCTGCTGGGCTCCCTCGAAACGGCGCACACGCAGCAAGGTCTGCTTGAGCGTTTCACCACGTTGTTGCGCCGCCAGCGCCTGCAGGGCCACGCGCATGGCATCGAAACCGGCCAGATCGGCAAAACCCGACGGGTTGCCAAAACGCTGACGATAGGCCTGACGGAACGCCTGGTAAGCAGGCGAGGTGTTGTTGCGATCCAGAAACTGTGCGGCCACCACACCCTCGGCGGCGCCGCCAGCCAATTCCAGCAGCTGTTCCGTGGCAGCCCACTCAGCCGTCATCAATGGCAGCTGGGGCTGCAGCTTGCGCGCTTGCTGCATCAGCTGAGCAGCGTCCACCGCGCCAGTGAGCAGCAGCAGGCCGTCTGGGCGGGAAGCCAGGGCTCGCTCGGTCAGCTCCAGAAAACCCATACCTGGCCGAAAGGTGTAGCCCTCGCGCGCGACCACCTGGCCACCCAGCTGGCGGAATTCGGCCTCGAAATCCTCCAGCCAGCGTTCGGTGTAGGCCGCGTTGGAGAGGTCGAGCACGGCCGCCACCCGCGTGAGCTTGCTGCGCTGGGCATGGAAACGCGCGCTGATGCGGGCGTAATCTCGGGTAGAAGAAATCACGCGGAAAAACTGGTCGTCCAAACCAGCCAGCGCGCTGCTCGTCACCGTCGGCGAGATCATGGTCAGGTCGGCCGCGTTGGCCAGGGGCACCATGGCCACGGCCATCGCGCTGGTCATGGGGCCAACGATCACCGACACGCCTGCGTCTTTCAGCCGATTGAAGGCTGCAACCGCAGCGGCCGGATCCTGTTGATCGTCGGCGGTCACCCACTCCACCGGGCGCCCGCCCATGCCGCCAGCGGCATTGGCCTGTTCCAAAGCCAACAGTGCACCATCGCGGCCAGCCAACCCCAGATCGGCGGTGCGCCCGGTCAAACCTCCCACAAAACCGACCCTGACTGGTGGCTTGGTGCACCCAGCCACCCCGATGGAGGCCAAGGTCAATGCACCCAAAACGTTGCGACGCGACAGGCTGTTCATCGGACGCTCCTCGTCGGGCGGTTGTCAGGTGAGGGTGCTCGCGTGGTGCTCACGCAACCAGTGCAGCAGGCGGTCCCGGTCAAGGGGCTGGGCAATGTGATAACCCTGCCCGTCATGGCAACCCATGGCCAACAGGGCCGCCTGTACCTCGGCGTCTTCTATTCCCTCGGCCAATACCTTCAGGCCCAGCTTGCGACCGAGCTGGGTGACCATCTCCGCGATGCGCGGGCCCTTGGGTTCGGTGATCTGGCGGACAAAGGTGCGATCAATCTTGATGCGGTCCAGCGGCAAGCGCTCCAGGTAGCTCAACGAGGAGTAGCCGGTACCGAAATCGTCGATGGCGATGGAGATGCCGCGCGCGCGCAGGCCAGCCAGCGTGGTCTCCAAGTAAGCCGTGGGCAACACCGCCACCGATTCGGTGATCTCCAGTTCCAGGTGATGGCCCTGCAGCCCGCTGAGCGCAAGCGCCTGGTTCACATGGTCGGCAAACGCCGCGTCCTGTAGCTGCACCACCGACACGTTGACCGCGATGCGCTGCGGCGCCACGCCCATGTCCAGCAGGTCACGCATCATCATGCAGGCCGAGGTCATCACCCATTGGCCCAGCGGGGCCATGAGGCCGGAGCGCTCGGCCACGGGGATGAATTGATCGGGCGGCACGAACTGGCCAGCTTCGGTGCGCCAGCGGATCAGCGCCTCCAGCCCGATCAACTCGCCGGTGGCGAGGTCAATCTGAGGCTGGTAGACGAGGAACAGGCGTTCGGCCTCGAAGGCGGCGCGCAGTTCGGCCAGCATGAGAGCCCGTGTCCGAGCCTCGGCACCCAGGTGGGCCGAGAAAGTGACGTAGTGGCCCTTGTGGTCTTTCTTGGCGCGCTTGAGCGCGATGCTGGCGTCTTTGAGCAGGTCCACGCCCGCGTTGGCACCGTCCTGCAGCTGCACGTAGCCACAGGTGATGGACAGCTTGTGGGCAATGCCTTCGATGTTCAGGGGAGTGCGTGCTGCGGCCATCAAGGCGTCGGGATTGACCACCGATTGCGGCCCCAAAACACCGAAGGTGTCGCTGCCGATGCGGGCCAGCACGGTGGGTGGAGGCAGGCTCTCGCGCAGCCTTTGGGCCAGTGCATTGAGCAGCAAGTCACCAAACCGGTGTCCCATGACGTCGTTGGTGGCGCTGAAGTCGTCGATATCCACCAAAGCCAGCGCATGACCGGCGGCACCAGCGGCGGTCTGCCGGTCCAGCGCGTCGACAAAACTCGCGCGGTTGGGCAGGCCAACGAGTTGGTCGTAGAAGGCAAACTCGTGCAGGCGCTGCATGAGGTGGCGGTTGCGCAGCAGGTTGCCGATGTTGAAACAGAACACGTCGAGCAGGCTGCGGTCGGTGCTTTGCGGTGCCTGCTGCGTGTCGATGAAAACAGCCATGTCGCTGCCGTTGCGGTAGCCCACGTACAGGGCCAGCCCGGCAGCGGAATAGACGTTTTCGTGCTGACGCAAGGCGCGCTCCAGCAAAGCGCGCACTTCGGCGTCCGGCAGGATGCCCAGCGGTTGATCGATCAAACCCGAAAAATGGCCGGCTGCCGCCAGCACGCGGTACTCAAATCCCCCCCGCTCAACTTCGGCACAAACCAGGCCCTCCGCCTGGGTGCCGAGCAACGCCGCGAGCTGCGTGATGACGCCCTGGGCGAAGGTGTGCAAGCCGCCCTCTTCCATGAAATCGGCGCTCGAGCGCACGATCAACTCGAGCCCACGGCGGTGGGCTTCCAGGGCGCAGATCTGCTCGTAGGAACGGATGGCCGTGGTCAGCGTGGTGAGCAGCTTGTGGCGCGTCAGCTCCGACTTGGTCTTGTAGTCGTTGATGTCATAGCGAAGGATGGTTTCGTGCTCGGGCGCGTACCCAGGCTGGCCGGTGCGCAGCACGATGCGGGTGGCCTTGAGGCCAGCCACACTGCGAATGAAATCCACCAACTCCAGACCGGCATTTTCGGTCTCCATGACCACGTCGAGCAGCACCAAGGCCAGATCGGGCGTGTCCAGAAGCAACTGTCTTGCCTCGGCGGCGTTGTGGGCATGCAGAAAACGGATGGGGCGCCCAAACACCTGGGCGTCCTGCAAGGCAAAGAGCGTGGCTTGGTGAACGTCGGCATCGTCGTCCACCACCAGTACCTTCCACTCGCGCGCAGGCCGGATGGCCCCGGGCAAGCCGGCTGCTGGCGATTCATCCTCGAACGCAAACAACTCGTCGCTGGATTCGGCCATCCGAAAGGCACTCCAATCAATCTGTGCACGCAGGAGGCGCCCACCGCCCACCGCAAATTGCAATATTCTGTTAAGTCAGAGGTATATCACGGGACAGCAAACCCCAGGCACCCAGGTGTTGCGCCACATCAAAAAAGAAGCGCCTACCGCTTTCGCGGCAGGCGCTTTCATGCGATGTCGCAAATACTTACTTGGCGCCACCCAGAATCCAGGTCGCCAGGGTCTTGGCGTCGGCGTCGCTCAACGCGGTCTGCGCGGGCATGGGCACCGGACCCCACTTGCCCGAACCACCGGCCTTGATGCTCTTGACCAATTCGTCAGCGCTTTTGCCGGCGTACTTCTTGGCCACGTCCTGGTAGGCCGGGCCCACCAGCTTTTTATCGACCGCATGGCAAGCCATACAGGCGTTCTTCTGGGCCAGGGCCAGGTTGGCCATGGCGGGGGAGGCGGCAAACACGGCCACCGCGGCGGCGGCCATCACAAAGGCTTGTTTCATGAACATCTCCTGAGAAAAGAAGTGGAAAAAATGGCTTTACCGCACCGTGGCCGGGTGTCCACGCTTGAATATCATTATCTACTGATCAACGATTGCGCCAGTTGGGGTTTTCCGTAGGCGCAGGGCTTGGCATGATGTTACACGCAGCCGAAAAACCCCCATGAACACATCGTCACCCCTTGCCGCTTACTGGACCGCCTCGTTGGTCGAGGTCAACCTGCTGGTGTTTGCCAACCTGGTCGGCGCCCTGTTGCTGGGACTGCTGGTGGGCTACGAGCGCTCCTACCACGGGCGCGCGGCCGGCATGCGCACTTACGGCATCGTCTGCATGGCCTCGGCCGCGCTGACCGTCTTCGCGGGCTACCCCGGCTTCTGGTGGGGCGGTGTGGAGGGCCTGGCCCACGCGCCGGTGGACCCCACGCGTGTGGTGCAGGGCATTGTCACCGGCGTGGGTTTCCTGGGTGCCGGGGTGATCATGAAAGAAGGCATGAACATCAGCGGCCTGACCACCGCCGCATCGATATGGGCGTCGTCGGCCATTGGCGTGCTGGTGGGCGTGGGCTTTTACGCCGCCGCCATCCTGTTGAGCCTGCTGTCGGCATCGCTCATGATGTGGGGCTCGCGCCTTGAAATGCGGCTCCCCTCGCGCCGTGCCCTGGGTGTCACCCTGGGTTTTGCGGCTGGCGTTGAGCCCGACGAAGGACCGATGCGCGAGCAGATGCGTGCCTGGGGCTACACGGTGGCAGAGGGTTCACTTCACATCAGCCGCAACGAACACCGCGTGCTGTGGCAATTTGTGATGGTGGCCTTGCGCAGCAAACCTGAGCCGTCATCGCTGTTCGAACTCTCGCGCCGGCTGCGCCTGCTTGACGGGGTGGACAACCTTCAGATCACCCACGCCAGAAACTGACGTCCATACCGTGACCCCGACCTCCACAGCAACCCAAGCCGCCCAACAAGGTCACCAGCACCTGCGCAACGGCCTCGCGGCCTACCAGGCAGGCGACCTGGCTGGCGCCGAACGCCACTACCATGCCTGCCTGCGTTGCGTGCCTGAACACCCTGAAGCGCTGCACCTGCTCGGCCTGCTGCAAACGCAGCGACACGACCACGCGGGCGCGGCCCAATGGATCGAGCGCTCGCTGCGCCTGCGGCACGACAACCCCGTGGCCTGGAACAACCTGGGCAACGTCTACCGCTCTCTCGACCGCGCGTCGGATGCGCTGCGTTGCTACCAGCAAGCCCTGGCGCTGCGCCCAGCCTACCCCATGGCCATGGTCAACCAGGCCGCCACGCTGGCCCCCACGCGGCCCGAAGAGGCGCTGCGGTGCTACCAGGCGGCGGCGGCCATGGTGGGCAACCCTCAGGCGCATGCCGGCCCGGCGCTGGAACTGCGCATGGCCTTGTGCGACTGGGAGGACGTGGCCCCTGCGCTGGCACACGTCCGCTTGTTGACCGAGCCGGGCAACGGTGCCGCCCAGCCGTTCAGCGCGCAGGCCCTGCTTGACGATCCCGCGTGGCACCTGCGCGTGGCGCAGGCCTACGTCCGGTTTCACCACCCCTCTGATCAGCGGCTGGGCCCCATGCCCCGTTGGCCCGAACACCAACGCATTCGCGTGGGCTATTTTTCGGCCGACTTGCACAGCCACGCCACCGCCTGGCTCATGGCAGAGCTGTTCGAACAACACGACAGAACCCGCTTTGAGTGGTGGGCGTTTTCATTTGGCCCCGCGTCGGCCGACCCAATCCGTCACCGGCTTGAAGCGGCTTTTGACCACTTCATCGATGTGCGCGACCAAAGTGATGCGGCGATCGCACAACTAGCGCGCTCACTCGAAATCGACATCGCGATCGACCTGAAAGGCTTCACCCAAGACCAGCGTGCGGGCATTTTTGCCTTGCGTGCCGCACCCGTACAAGTCAACTACCTGGGTTACCCGGGCAGCATGGGCATGCCCGACATGGACTACCTGTTGGGAGACCACCATGTGATACCGGACGTGCTCAAGCCCTTGTGTTCCGAACAGGTGGTGCGCCTACCTCATTGCTATCAACCCAACGACCGCCAGCGCCGCGCCGATCCGACGCCCACGCGGGCCAGTCAAGGCCTGCCTGAAAGCGGGGTGGTGTTTTGCTGCTTCAACAACAACTACAAGATCACCCCCGAGGTGTTTGGGTTGTGGATGGACATCCTGCGCGACGTGCCAGACAGCGTCTTGTGGCTCTACCTGCGGCACACGGCGGCGCAAGACAGGCTGCGTCGAGAGGCACAGGCACGCGGCGTGGACCCAGAGCGCCTGGTGTTCGCCACCACCCTGCCCCACGCACAACATCTGGCACGCTACCCCCTGGCCGACCTGTTTCTGGACACCCTGCCCTACAACGCACACACCACCGCCAGCGACGCCTTGTGGATGGGCCTGCCCGTGCTCACGCGGCGTGGCCAGAGCTTTGCCAGCCGGGTGGCAAGCAGCCTGCTGCACGCTGTCAACCTGCCGGAACTGGTGACCGACACCCCCGATGCCTACCGCGCTTTGGCCGTGTCGCTGGCGCGGCATCCAGAGCGCCTGGCGCACCTGCGCTCACACCTGTTGAGCCAGCGCGACCAGCTGCCGCTGTTCGACACCCCCCGGTTAGCACGCGCCATCGAGCATGCCTATGCCCACATGCACCAACGCCAGCGGGACGGCCAGGCGCCACAGGCATTTGACGTGCCCAACTGACCGCGGGTAAACCCGAAGCCAGTCGGGCAACACAAGGCTTGCCAAAGCCGGTGAGGCGACCTAAACTCACACTCAATTACTTTAAATCTAAAATATTCGACCATAATGGAAATCGTGGTCAACGGATCAACCCAAAGGAGCTGAGATGAAAATTGTGTGCATCGGTGGCGGCCCGGCTGGCCTGTACTTCGGCCTGCTGATGAAACAGCTGGATCCGGCCCACGACGTGACGGTGGTCGAACGCAACAAGCCCTACGACACCTTCGGCTGGGGCGTGGTGTTTTCAGATGCCACCATGGACAACATGCGCCAGTGGGACCCGGCCACCGCCGCCGAGATCGAGCAGGCTTTCAACCACTGGGACGACATCGAGCTGCTGTTCAAAGGCCGCACCATCCGCTCGGGCGGCCACGGTTTTGTCGGCATCGGCCGCAAAAAGCTGCTCAACATCCTGCAGGCGCGCTGCGAGGCCCTGGGTGTCAAACTGGTGTTTGAAACCAACGCCAACTCCGACCTGGATTACGCGGACGCCGACCTGATCATCGCCAGCGATGGCATCAACTCCACCATCCGCACCCGCTACGCCAACACCTTCAAGCCCGACATCGTCACCCGCCCCAACCGCTACATCTGGCTGGGCACGAACCGCCTGTACGACGCCTTCACCTTCGACTTCCAGCGCACCGAACACGGCTGGTTCCAGGCCCACATCTACAAGTTCGACGAAAACACCACCACCTTCATCGTCGAGTGCCCGGAAGAGGTGTTCATGGCCCACGGCCTCGACAAGGCCGACCAGGAGCAGTCCATCGCCTTCTGCGAAAACCTGTTCAAGGACACGCTGCAAGGCCACAAGCTCATGACCAACGCCCGCCACCTGCGTGGCTCGGCCTGGTTGAACTTCCAGCGCGTGGTGTGCGACCAGTGGTGGCTCAAGAACGAGAACAACAGCCACGTGGTGCTGATGGGCGACGCCGTGCACACCGCCCACTTCGCCATCGGCTCGGGCACCAAACTGGCCATTGAAGACGCGATCGAACTCACCCGCCAGTTCAAGCTTCTGGGCGACAGCCCCGACAAAATCGGCGAGGTGTTGAGCACCTACCAGGAGCTGCGCCGCGTGGAAACCCTGCGCCTGCAGAACGCCGCCTGGAACGCCATGGAGTGGTTCGAAGTGTGTGGCAAACGTTACTGCGACCAGCTCGAACCCGAGCAGTTCATGTACTCCATGCTCACGCGCAGTCAGCGCATCAGCCACGAAAACCTGCGTCTGCGCGACAAAGCCTGGCTGGACGGCTACGAGCAGTGGCTGGCCAAGAAGGCCGGCCTCAACAGCCCGGTGCCCGTGCCGCCCATGTTCACGCCCTACACGGTGCGTGGCCTCACGCTCAAGAACCGCATCGTGGTTTCGCCGATGGCACAGTACAGCGCGGTGGACGGCCTGGCCGGCGACTACCACCTGGTGCACCTGGGCGCACGCGCCATGGGCGGTGCCGGCCTGGTGTTCGCTGAGATGACCTGCGTCAGCCCCGAAGCCCGCATCACCCCCGGCTGTCCCGGCCTCTACAAGCCCGAGCACACCGCCTCCTTCAAGCGCATCGCCGACTGGATCCACACCCACACCGACGCCAAGTTCGCCATCCAGATCGGCCACGCCGGCGCCAAGGCCTCAACCCGCCTGGCCTGGGACGGCATTGACCAACCGCTGGTGGAAGGCAACTGGCCCATCATGTCGGCGTCCGAGCAGCAGTACCTTGAAGGTGTGAGCCAGGTCTCCAAGGCCATGACCCGTGCCGACATGGACATGGTGCTGGCTCAGTTTGTTGCCTCCACACAAGCCGCTGCGGAAGCCGGCGCCGACTGGCTGGAACTGCACTGTGCCCACGGCTACCTGCTGTCCAGCTTCATCTCGCCGCTGACCAACCACCGTTCGGACGAATACGGTGGCAGCTTGGAAAACCGCCTGCGTTACCCGCTGGAAGTCTTCAAAGCGGTGCGCGCCGTGTGGCCGGCCGACAAACCCATGTCGGTGCGCATTTCGGCGCACGATTGGGTGGAGGGCGGCGTCACGCCGGACGACGCGGTTGAAATCGCCAAGGCCTTCAAGGCCGCCGGCGCCGACATGATCGACTGCTCCTCGGGCCAGGTGAGCAAGAAGGAAAAGCCGGTTTATGGCCGCATGTTCCAGACGCCGTTTGCCGATCGCATCCGCCAGGAAGCCGGCATCCCCACCATCGCGGTGGGCGCCATCAGCGAGGCCGACCACGCCAACTCCATCCTGGCGGCCGGACGTGCCGACCTCTGCGCCGTGGCCCGCCCGCACTTGGCCAACCCGGCGTGGACGCTGACCGAAGCGGCCAAGATCGGCTTCACGCCGGTGAGCTGGCCCAAGCAGTACCGCTCGGCCAAGGGACAAATGGAGTCCATCTTCGCCCGTGAAAAGGCGATGGCGGCAGCAAGCAAATGAGTACCACGCGACGTCATGCGTTGGTGACGGGTGGCGGCCAGGGCATTGGAGCGGCCATCGCGCAAGCCCTGGTGGCGCGTGGCCTGAATGTCACTGTGCTGGGCCGCCGGCTCGCCGTGGTGCAGGCCCTGGCCGACACCGACCCCGAGCACCTTCACGCGGTGAGCGCCGACGTCGCCGACGCGGCCCAGGTGGCTGAGGCCGTGGCCAGCGCCGAGGCCCGTTTCGGCCCGGTGGATGTGCTGGTCAACAACGCCGGTCAGGCCCAGACCGCGCCTTTCCTCAAGATGGACCTGGCGCTGTGGCACCAGATGCTCAGCGTCAACCTCACTGGCACGCTGGTCTGCACCCAGGCGGTGTTGCCAGGCATGGTGACGCGCGGCTGGGGTCGCGTGGTCAATGTGGCCAGCACGGCCGGCCAGGTGGGCTACGCCTACGTGTCGGCCTACTGCGCCGCCAAACATGGCGTGGTGGGTCTGACCAAATCGCTGGCGCTGGAGATGGCCAAGAAAGGCGTCACCGTCAACGCCGTCTGCCCCGGTTACACCGAAACCGACATCGTGCGCGAGAGCATTGAACGTGTGGTGGCCAAAACCGGGCGCACGGCAGAAGAAGCTCGAGCCGAGTTCGTCAAATCCAACCCGCAAGGCAAGCTGGTGCAGCCCGAACAGGTGGCCGATGCGGTGGCCTGGCTGTGCGGCGAAGGCGCGGGTGCTGTGACCGGTCAACAAATTTCCGTCGCCGGCGGCGAAGTGATGTGAACACAACAAAGGAAGACAAGATGAACAAGCCCCTCGATCCCGCGCTGCAAGCCGGCAACCAAAAGCCCCTGGCCGGCTACCAAGCCCAGCACTTCCTGTGGGAAGTGAAAGACGGCGTGGGCACCATCACGCTCAACCGCCCCGAGCGCAAGAACCCGCTGACCTTTGACAGCTACGCCGAACTGCGCGACCTGTTCCACAACCTCAAGTGGGCGACCGACGTCAAGACCGTGGTGGTCACCGGCGCGGGTGGCAACTTCTGCTCGGGCGGCGACGTGCACGAAATCATCGGCCCGCTGATCGACCTGAAGGCACCCGAGCTGCTGATGTTCACCCGCATGACCGGCGAGCTGGTCAAGATGATGCGTGTGTGCCCGCAGCCCGTCATCGCCGCCATCGACGGCGTGTGTGCCGGCGCCGGCGCCATCATCGCCATGGCCTCCGACATGCGCCTGGGCACGGCCCGCAGCAAGACCGCCTTCTTGTTCAACCGCGTCGGCCTGGCCGGCTGCGACATGGGTGCCTGCGCCATGCTGCCGCGCATCATCGGACAGGGCCGCGCCAGCGAACTGCTTTACACCGGACGCAGCCTCGGCGGCGAGGAAGGCGAGCGTTGGGGTTTCTTCAACCGCCTGAGCGAACCCGAGGCCCTGTTGGCCGACGCGCAGAAACTGGCCGCAGACCTGACCGCCGGCCCGAGTTTCGCCAACGGCATCACCAAGACCATGCTGCACCAGGAATGGGCCATGACCATCGAACAGGCCATTGAGGCCGAAGCCCAGGCCCAGGCCATCTGCATGCTGACCGAGGACTACGGGCGCGCTTATCACGCGTTTGTGGCCAAGCAAAAACCGGTCTTCCAAGGCAACTGACACAAGGACGCGGCATGAGCGATACCACCTACCTCGACTGGCCCTTTTTTGAACCTCGCCACGCCGAGCTCGCGCGCGCTCTGGATGCCTGGGCGACCGAGAACATCCCACACGGCCACGGCCCCGACGTGGACGCCGAGTGCAAGGCCCTGGTCAAGTCGCTGGGCCAAGCCGGCTGGCTGCGCCACGCGGTGGGAGAGTCGTCGCAGACCATGGACGCACGCGCCATCTGCCTGATCCGCGAAACCCTGGCACGCCACAGCGGCTTGGCCGACTTTGCCTTCGCCATGCAGGGCCTGGGCTCGGGCGCCATCTCGCTGCACGGCACACCCGAGCAACGCCAAAAGTACCTGAGCAAGGTCGCCACTGGCGAGGCCATCTCGGCCTTCGCTCTGTCCGAACCGCAGGCTGGCTCCGATGTGGCGGCCATGGCCTGTGCGGCCGTGGCCGACGGTGACCACTACGTGCTCGACGGCGAAAAGACCTGGATCTCCAACGGCGGCATTGCCGATTTCTACGTGGTGTTCGCCCGCACCGGCGAAGCGCCTGGTGCGCGTGGCATCAGCGCCTTCATCGTCGAGGCCAACACACCGGGCTTCGAGATCGCCGAGCGCATCGACGTCATCGCGCCACACCCGCTGGCGCGCCTGCGGTTCACCAACTGCCGCATCCCAGCCACCCAGCGCGTGGGTGCCGCTGGCGAAGGCTTCAAGGTGGCCATGCGCACGCTGGACGTGTTCCGCACCTCGGTGGCGGCCGCCTCGCTGGGGTTTGCCCGCCGCGCGCTCGACGAGGCCCTGCACCGCGCCACCACCCGCAAAATGTTCGGCGGCGTGCTGGCCGACTTCCAGCTCACCCAGGCCAAGCTGGCCCAAATGGCCACCATGATCGACAGCGCCGCGCTGCTGACCTACCGCGCCGCCTGGAGGCGCGACCAGGGCCACAGCGTGACCAAGGAAGCCGCCATGGCCAAGCTCACCGCCACCGAAAACGCGCAGCAGGTCATCGACGCGGCTGTGCAAATTTGGGGGGGTCTGGGCGTGGTCAGCGAACAGCCGGTGGAACGCCTGTACCGCGAGATCCGCTCGCTGCGCATCTACGAAGGTGCGACCGAAGTGCAGCAACTCATCATCGGTCGCGAGCTGCTCAAAGAAGCCGCCCGCTGAACACCCACCCTGGGAGACAAACGCCATGGCCACCGCCCACGTTGACACCTTTGCCCGCGACAACCTGCCGCCCGCCGATCAGCAACCGGAATTCGTGTTCGATCTGCCCGAACTGCAGTTCCCCGAGCGCCTCAACTGCGCCACCGAACTGCTCGACAAGCACATTGCGCGCGGCCATGGCGACCGCGTCTGCATCCGCGCGCCCGGTCTGACCTGGACCTACGCCGACCTGCGCGACAAGGCGAACCGCATCGCCAACGTGCTGGTGCAAGACATGGGCCTGGTGCCCGGCAACCGCGTGCTGCTGCGCGCGCCCAACAACCCCATGCTCGCGGCTTGCTGGTTTGCGGTGATGAAGGCCGGCGGCATCGCCGTGGCCACCATGCCACTGCTGCGCGCCAAAGAGCTGAAGGCCATCATCGACATTGGCCAGGTCAGCCATGCGTTGTGCGACGCCGCGCTGGCCGAAGAGATGCGCCTGACGGCACTGGATACGCCCCTGCTGCGCCACCTACGCCACTTCAACTACGAAGGGCCGGACAGCCTGGAAGCGGCCATGGAGCGCGCTTCGCCCTACTTCGACAACGTGGACACGGCGAGCGACGACACCTGCCTGCTGGGCTTCACCTCGGGCACCACCGGCGTGCCCAAGGCCACCATTCACTTCCACCGCGATGTGATGGCCATTTGCCATTGCTGGCCGCCGCACATGCTCAAGCCCACGGCCGACGACGTGTTCATCGGCAGCCCGCCGCTGGCTTTCACCTTTGGCCTGGGCGGTTTGGTGCTGTTCCCCATGTCGGTGGGCGCCTCCACCGTGCTGCTGGAAAAGGCCAGCCCGCCACAGTTGCTGGATGGCATCAAGGAATTCCACGCCACGGTGCTGTTCACCGCGCCCACGTCCTACCGCACGCTGGCGGCACGGGGCATTGAGCTCAAGCGCACCCACCTGCGCAAATGTGTCTCGGCCGGCGAGGCCCTGCCCGCATCGACCCGCGCCCTCTGGAAAGAAGCCACCGGCATCGAGCTCATCGATGGCATCGGTGCCACCGAGATGCTGCACATCTTCATCTCGCACACCGAGGAAAACGCCCGTCCCGGCGCCACCGGCAAACCCGTGCCTGGCTACCAGGCCAAGGTGGTGGACGACGAAGGCAACGAAGTGCCGCCCGGCACCGTGGGCAAGCTGGCGGTGAAAGGCCCGACAGGCTGCCGCTACCTGGCCGATGAACGCCAGAAAACCTATGTGAAAAACGGCTGGAACGTGACCGGTGACGCCTACCTGATGGACGCCGACGGCTACTTTTTCTACCAGGCCCGCACCGACGACATGATCATCTCGTCCGGCTACAACATCGCCGCCCCCGAGGTGGAAGACGCGCTGATGCTGCACCCGGCGGTGGCCGAGTGTGCGGTGATCGGTGTGCCCGATGAAGAACGCGGCCAGATCGTGAAAGCCTTTGTGGTGTTGCGCCCCGGCCAGGAGCAGGACGCGGCCATGGTCAAAACGCTGCAGGACTTCGTCAAGCAGACGGTGGCGCCCTACAAGTACCCGCGCGCCGTCGAGTTTGTCGACAAGCTGCCTCGCACCCAGACCGGCAAACTGCAGCGCTTCAAATTGCACGAAGCACCATGAAACGCTTCGAAAAACCCCTGCGCATCCGCTTCGCCCACTGCGATCCAGCCGGCATCGTCTTCTTCCCCCAGTACCTGGTGATGCTCAACGGCCATCTGGAGGACTGGTTCACCGAAGGCCTGGGCGTGAGCTACGCCGAGCTCCTGGGGCCGCGCCGCGTGGGCACGCCCACGGTGCGTCTGGAGTGCGACTTCACAGCCATCAGCCGCCCAGGCGACGAGGTGGTCATCGGCCTGCAGATCAAACACCTGGGCCGCAGCTCCTTTTCGCTGGACTTCGACATCCGCGCTGGCGACCAGCTGCGCATGAAAGCCCACAAGGTGTTGGTGTTCACCAGTCTGGACACCCACCAACCCATTCCCGCCCCCGACGATGTGCGCCACGCCATCGAAACCCGATTTTTGAAACTGTCCTGATTGGAGACCCCCATGCAAGTTCTGCTCCCCCCCGGCTGGCCCCGTCCCCGTGGTTACGCCAATGGTGTCACGGCCAAAGGCCGCATGGTGTTCGTGGCCGGCATGATCGGCTGGGACGCCCAAGGCGTCTTCCACACCGACGACATGGCCGGCCAAGTCCGCCAGGCCTTGGAAAACGTGGTGGCCGTGCTCACCGAAGGGGGCGCCAAGCCCGAACACATCGTGCGCATGACCTGGTACGTGACCAACAAAAAAGAATACGTGGCCGCCTACCCCGAGATCGGCAAGGCCTTCAAGGAACTGATCGGCAGCTTCAATGCCGCCATGACCGCAGTGGAAGTCGCGGCACTGGTGGAGGACCGCGCCAAGGTGGAAATCGAAGTCACGGCGGTGGTGCCGGACTGAGCCAAAGGCGACTGCCCCAACGGGCGCTGGCGCGGGATACTGGCGACCCCTCCGCCTTGTCCCCGCCGCCATGGACTTCAGCCTCAGCCCCGCCCAGCTCGAACTGCAAGAGCGTACCCGCGCTTTCATCGCCAACGAAGTCGTGCCCATGGAGCACGACCCACGTCAGGACAGCCACGGCCCACACGAGGCCTTGCGGCGCGACCTGGTGGAAAAGGCCCGCGCAGCCGGGCTGCTGACACCCCACGCGTCGACCGAACTGGGCGGTCTGGCTCTGTCGCACATCGACAAAGCCATCGTCTTCGAAGAAGCCGGTTACTCGCCGCTGGGGCCGGTGGCGCTCAACATCCACGCCCCCGACGAAGGCAACATCCACCTGATGGAGGTGGTGGCCACCCACGCACAAAAAGAACGCTGGCTGCGCCCGCTGGTGCAAGGGCACATCCGCTCGTGTTTCTGCATGACCGAGCCGGCACCCGGTTCCGGCTCCGACCCCTCCATGCTGCAGACCACCGCCGTGCGGGATGGCGACCACTACGTCATCAACGGCCTCAAATGGTTCATCACCGGGGCCACCGGGGCCAGCTTCGCCATCATCATGGCGCGCATGGAAGACGGCAGCGCCACCATGTTCCTGAGCGACATGGAC
>DASUIK010000203.1:0-5012 GCA_036279795.1 Burkholderiaceae bacterium
AGCGCGCCACCGCCGATGCCACGCCCGTGGTCATCAACCTCGCCAGCGAGGAGTATTTCAAGGTGGTGGACCGCAAGGCCCTCAAGCCGCGTGTGGTGACCTGCGTGTTCGAAGAGCGCAAAGGCGACCAGTACAAGGTGATCAGCTTCATGGCCAAACGCGCGCGTGGCCTGATGGTGCGCCACGCGGTGTTGCACCGTGTGATGTCGGTCGACGAACTCAAGGCCTTCGATGCCGAGGGTTACCGTTATATTGCCGAGCTGTCGGAGCCCGACCGCCTCGTGTTCCGACGCGACCAGGGACGCTGAGCGCCCGCGTCCGAGAACGCTTTTATTTTGGAGCCCACCATGAGCCAAGTGGCCACCCCCGAACTGCAGCAATGGATTGTTGAACAGGCCCGTGCCGGCTGCAAGCCCGAGGCGGTACTCAGCGCCATGACCCAGGCTGGCTGGCAGGAAGACGTGGCCGTCGCCGCCATGGAGGCCACCTTGGGCGAACACCTGGCGGGCTTGCCCCACACCCCGGCACCTGAGTCGCCAGCAGTGCCCAAGCGCCTGCCCGAACCCCACTTGGCCGGCCACCCACGCCAGGTGGATGCCGGCGACCGCATGGTGGACGTCCTTGTCAACATGCAGTCGCCTCGGGTGGTGGTCTTCGGCAACCTGCTGTCTGACGAGGAGTGTGAGGCCCTCATCGCTGACGCCGAACCACGCCTCAAACGCTCACTCACCGTGGAAACCCAGACCGGTGGCGAAGCCCTGAACGAGGCCCGCACCAGCGACGGCATGTTTTTCCGGCGCGGGGAAACGCCGGTGGTCGAGCGCATCGAAGCCCGCATCGCCAAGCTGCTGAACTGGCCGCTGGAAAATGGCGAGGGCCTGCAGGTGCTGCACTACCGCCCCGGTGCCGAGTACAAGCCGCACTACGACTACTTCAACCCCGCCGAACCGGGCACGGCCAAGATCCTCCAACGCGGCGGGCAGCGGGTGGGCACGCTGGTGATGTACCTCAATGAGCCCGAACAGGGTGGGGGCACCACCTTCCCTGACGTGGGGCTGGAGGTGGCGCCGCAGCGCGGCAACGCGGTGTTTTTTGCCTATGACAAACCCCATCCCTCCACCAAGTCCCTGCACGGCGGTGCGCCGGTGATCTCGGGCGAAAAATGGGTGGCCACCAAGTGGCTGCGCGAACAGGAATTCAAATGAGCGACACCTCTGCCCAGCCCGAGCATTCACCTCTGGGCAAGACCAGCGCCTACATCGATCAGTACGACGCGTCGCTGCTGTTCCCGCTGCCGCGCCTGACCAAACGCGCCGAGATCGGCCTGCCCGGCGCCATCCCCTTTCTGGGTGCCGACCTCTGGACCGCCTTCGAGCTGAGCTGGCTGAACCTGCGTGGCAAACCCCAGGTGGCGCTGGCGCACGTCACTATCCCGTGCGAGACGCCCAACATCGTCGAGAGCAAGTCCTTCAAGCTCTACCTCAACAGCTTCAACAACAGCCGTTTTGCCGATGCTGCCGAGGTGCTGGCCCGCTTGCGTGCCGACATTGGCGAAGCCGTGTGGCGCGGCAGTGCCACCCCGGGCAGCGTGGGTGTGAAACTGTTGTCCCCCGAGCAGTTTGACCGCGAGGCCGTGCACGAACTCGATGGCCTGAGCCTGGACCGGCTTGACGTCGAGTGTTCGCACTACACGCCCGCGCCCGAGCTGCTGCGGGCCGACACCACCCAGGCGCCAGTGAACGAGGTGCTCACCTCCAACCTGCTCAAGAGCAACTGCCTCGTGACGGGCCAGCCCGATTGGGGCAGTGTGCGCATCGCCTACAGCGGCCACCAGATCGACCAGGAAGGCCTGTTGCAGTACTTGGTGAGCTTTCGCAACCACAACGAATTCCACGAGCAGTGTGTGGAGCGCATCTACATGGACATCTGGACGCGCTGCCAACCCACCAAGCTCACGGTGTACGCCCGCTATACCCGCCGGGGCGGGCTGGACATCAACCCCATACGCACCAGCCACCCGCAGCCGCTGCCGGGCAACGTGCGCACGGCACGGCAGTGATGGTGCCCCATCCGGTTCCGTAGCGCTCCTGGCTACGATTGCAAGGACCATTCGGGGGACGCCGGGCTGGCTCTGCCAGACGGCTGGTGTCGCCCCTTGAGGGGGATGCGGCCACGCGCAGCGGGCAAGCGACGGGGTGGTTTCAAATCCGGAAGATCTGCACCGAGCGCGTCAGGCTCTCGGTGCCGCCGCTGAGCACGTCGGCCGAGGCGGCCGACTCTTCCACCAGCGCCGCGTTTTGTTGGGTGACGGTGTCTAGCTGGGTGATGGCCTCGTTCACCTGCGAGATGCCGATCGATTGTTCCTTGGTGGCGTGGCTGATCTGGTTGACCAGTTCGCTCACTTTGCGCACTTCGGCCACCACCTGATCAATGGTGCCGCCGGCCGCGTCCATCTGGCGCACACCGTGGGTCACCTGTTCGGCCGACTGACCGATCAGCTCGCGGATTTCCTTGGCCGCGTTGGCACTGCGCTGGGCCAGCGCGCGCACCTCGCCCGCCACCACCGCAAAGCCACGGCCTTGTTCACCGGCACGCGCCGCTTCCACCGCCGCGTTGAGCGCCAGGATGTTGGTCTGGAAGGCGATGCTCTCGATCACCTGGATGATTTCGCTCACCTTGCGTGAGGACTGTTCGATCTCGTGCATGGAGCCGCGCACCGCCGTGATGGCCTGCTGGCCATTGCCGGCCACGTCGGTGCTGCGTTGGGTTTGATGTGCCACTTGGTCGGCGGTGTCGGCGGTCTGTTTCACCGTACTCGACAGCTCTTCCATGGACGCTGCGGTTTCTTCCAGGCTGCTCGCCTGCGCCTCGGTGCGGGCCGACAAATCCATGGCGCCGGCCGCAATCTCGCGTGCCGACTGGCTGAAGCCATTGATTTCGCTGCGCACATCGCCAATCACGGCGCGCAGGTTGATCTGCACCTGCAGCAGCTTGCGGATGAGTGCGCCCATGGGGTCGGGATACTGGCCGTGCACCGAGGTGGTCAGGTTGCAGCTGGCGAGGTCTGCTGCAAAGCGGTCGGCCTCGGCCAGCGCGCTCACGTAGTGGCGGTGGAACCAGAACAGCAGCCCAGCCACGCCAGCGCCCATGGCCACCAGCCGCAGCACCAGCGCCATGGCGCCGCTCTGGCCCAGCAGCTCCGGCAAAAACGACAGAAGCACCAGGGCCAGCAGGCCAGCGCCCAGGCGGGCAGTTGAGCCGATGTGGCTCAGGCTGCGCAGCGTGCCGCGCCAGCCCAAGGGATGCACGTGGCCACCCTTGACGGTGAAGGTGTGGCGGCCACTTTCGCGCTCCGCCGCGATCTGGGCGTACAGGCCTTCGGCCGCGCGCACCTGTTCGCGGCTGGGCACCTTGCGCACCGACAAATAGCCCACCGGCTTGCCGTTTTCCATGATGGGCGTGACGTTGGCCTCGACCCAGTAGTGGTCGCCGTTCTTGCGCCGGTTTTTCACGATGCCAGTCCAGGGCCGGCCCCGGCCCACTGTCTGCCACAGGTCTTTGAAGGCCTCAGGGGGCATGTCCGGGTGGCGGATCAGGTTGTGGTTTTCACCGATCAGCTCTTCGTGTGTGAAGCCGCTCACCTCCACAAACGCACGGTTGCAGTGGGTGATGTAGCCCTTGGTGTCGGTGGACGACACCAACATGGTGTGCGCTGGGTAGGCGTATTCCTGTTGTGTGACGGGCAGGTTGGTTCTCATGGTGGCAAGGTTCGTGATTTGACGGTGATTGTCAATGATTCGGCGTCCACCCAACAGCCCTCGTTTTCACCCCGCCACCAGTCCTTGCAACAGGTTCACCGCGTTCACACCCACCTCGGCCACCGCGTAACCGCCCTCGAACGTGATCACCGTGGGCAGGTCGAGTGCCGCGATGTCCGCGCCCACTTGCAGGTAGTCGGCGCTGCGCAGGTGAAAGCCCGAAATCGGGTCGCCCTCGAAGGTGTCTAAGCCCGCAGCCAGCACCAAGGCCTGGGCACCGAAGCCGCGCACCGCATCGAGTGCCGTGTGCAAAGCCGCTCGCCAGGTGGGCCAGTCGGTGCCACGGGGAAGCGGCAGGTTGAGGTTGAAGCCGGCGCCATCGCCCGCGCCGCGCTCGTCGGCGTGACCCAGGAAAAAGGGGTATTCGGTGCGTGGGTCACCGTGGATGGAGACCGTGAGCACATCGGCGCGCTCATAGAAGATGGTTTGTGTGCCGTTGCCGTGGTGGTAGTCAACGTCGAGCACGGCCACCCGCTCGATGCCGCCGTCGCGCAAGGCCTGGGCGGCCAAGGCGGCGTTGTTGAGAAAACAGTAGCCACCAAAAAAGTCGGGACCGGCATGGTGGCCCGGCGGCCGTGTCAGCGCAAAGGCGCGGCGTTCGCCGGCCAGCACCGCGTCGGCCGCCGCCAGTGCGCAGGCCGCGCCCATTTGCGCGGCGGCCCAGGTGCCGGCCATCAGTGGCGTGCCGGCATCGAAGGAGTACAGGCCCATGCGGGCGGCAAAATTCTCGGGCTCCACATCGGCACGAAAGCCGCGCACTGGCCACACCGAGGGCAGGGCGTCGAGGGCGGCGTTGGTCGGGTCCACGGCCACCCATTGGTCCCACGCGCTGGCCAGGAAGTCGAGGTAGCGAGCGCTGTGCACACGCTCCAGGCGGCGCCGGTCGGGCACTGCGCTGGGCGTCAGCATGTCGCCCATGGGGCGGCGTTGCAGTTCGTTCAGCACGTGGTCCAGGCGGTCGGGCACCTCGTGGCAGGGCACCAGGCGGCCACGGTACATCTCCTGGCGGCCGGCGTGCTTGGCGTGAAGGGGGTTGTGGAAAATTTTCATGAGCGCCATTTTCAACCGAGGTCGGCGAAGCGCTGCAGCGGCGCCAGCGGCGTGAAGTCGCCCGCGCGTTTTTCCTTCATGGCGGTGATGGACTCGCGCACGTGGGCGTTGCTCCAGATGGCGCCTTGCAGCCAGCCCATCTGG
>DASUIK010000204.1:0-11684 GCA_036279795.1 Burkholderiaceae bacterium
TGCGCGGCATCGGTGGCCACCACCAGCTTGCCGCACCGGCGGTGGTCAACGCCATGGCTCTCGCAAAAGGCATACAGCAGCTCTTTGCCACGCACACACAGCCGTGCCTTGAGCGACCCGGGTTCGTAATACAGCCCAGCGTGGATCACCTCGCTGTTGCGCGAACTCACACCGGTACCGATGGCGGTCTCCCGCTCCAGCACCAGCACCTCTCGCCCCGCTTGGGCGAATGCGCGTGCCACCGCCAGACCCACGGCACCACCGCCCACAACGACGACGTCCACCGCCTCGGCGGCGGCCACTTGCTCAGAAGAAAAAAGCGCGGTTGTCATGCGCCCATTGTGGCGCAGCACCTGCCGTCATTGGCGCGGAATGTTGGCCCGCGTGATGACGTCGCCCCAGCGCTTGACCTCGCTGGACAACAGCGTGCCCAGCTGCTCGGGTGTGCTGGCCTTGGCTTCGATGTGGAGGTCGAGGAGGCGCTTTTTCACATCCGGGTGAGTGAGTGCCGCGGCCACCTCACGGTTCAGGCGCGCGATCACCTCGGGTGGTGTGCCCGCCGGCGCGGCCAACGCGTTCCACGAGGCCACGTTGAAGTTGGCAATGCCACTGGCGCGCACGGTGGGCACGTCGGGCAAGGCCACCGATTGTTTGTCGCCCATCACCGCCAGGGCGCGCACCGCCTTGGCGGTGATCTGGGGCAACATGGGGCTGAGGATTTCGACCGCCGCGTCCACTTGATTGCCGCGCAAGGCATTGAGCACGGCGGGTGTGCCGTTGAAGGGCACCACCTGAAGGTCTACCCCAGCGCTGGACTTGAACAGTTCGGCTGCGAGGTTCTGGGTGCTGCCGATGGCGATGGTGCCCAGATTGAGTTTGCCGGGGTTGGCCTTGGCGAAGGCCAGCAACTCGGTCAGGCTTTTGAAACGCGAGGCTTCGGGCACAACAATGGCGATATCGAAATAGCCCAATGTGGAGACCGGCGCGAAGTCTTTGAGGGTGTTGAAGGGCAGACTGGTGAACAAGCCCGCACTGACCGCCGTGGCATTGGACATGAGCAGCAAGGTGTGGCCATCGGGCGTGGCCTTGGCCACCGCCTCACCAGCCCCCACGCCGCCTGCGCCCGGCTTGTTGTCGATCACCACCGGCTGGCCCAGGCCCTCGGCCATCTTTTGCGCCACGGTGCGGGCGGTCAGGTCGGCCACGCCGCCGGCGCCAAAGGGCACCACGATGCGCAGGGGTTTGGATGGAAAAGACTGGGCGATAGCCAGCGCGGGCAGGCCGAGGCTGGTGGCCAAGGCGAGGCATTGAACCAAGGTGCGGCGGCGAAAGGTCATGGGTGTCTCCGGTGTTGGCCCGCATTGTGCCTGCGAGCCCGGGTGCGTCACGCTCTAGCTGCTAGAACAATGCGGGATAACTAAGCCGCATGCTCGCGAGCCAACCAGCGGTCGATGACCTTGCGCGCCTGCACGCCACCGGCGTCGATGTTGAGCTTGAGCAGCGGGCGCTCGGGCCAGGTCAGCAGGTTGAGCTGCTGGCGCTCCAGCATTTCCAGGTCTTCCGAAAAAATCTTGTGTTGCCCGGCACGGATGGCGTCGGTCAGCGTCGTGTCCTGGGGCTGGAATTTGCGTGCCATGCCCCAGAAGTAGTGGATGGAGGTCTCTGTCTCGGGGGTGATGAAGTCCACCACGATGCTGTAGACCTTGTGCTCGGGCGGGGCCTCAACGCCACCGTGACCGGCATGGGCCACGCCCACTTCAATCATCACGTGGCTGGGGGGCGTGAAGCGGCAGATCTGCCAGCGGTCCACCGGCACGTCGTCGGCAAGGCCATGGCCACGCAAGGCCATCTTCCAGAACGGTGGCGCTTCGATGCCTTGCATGAAGCGGCTGGTCACCACCTCATCACCGTTCACCGTGGTTTTGCACGGCGTTTCGTCGATTTCCTTTTGACCGATGGTGCTCGCGTGGACATAGGTCTCGTGGGTGAGGTCCATCAGGTTGTCGACCATCAACCGGTAATCGCATTGGATGTGAAAAAGACCGCCGCCGTAAGCCCAGTCGGGGTGGTCATGCCAGGCCTGCACGGGAATGTCGTCCGCGTTGGCCAATGCGGCGTCGCCCGGCCACACCCAGACAAAACCATAACGTTCCACGGCCGGGTAGGCCCGTATCGGCGGGAAGCCGTTCACACGTTGCCCGGGCATCGCCACGGTCTTGCCGTCGCAGCCCATCTCCAGCCCGTGGTAGCCGCACATCAGCTTGCCTTCGCACACCCGCCCCAGCGACAGCGGCGCCCCACGGTGGGGGCAAAAGTCCTGCAACGCAGCCACCTCGGCCGCCTGCGGGCGATAGAACACGATGCGCTCGCCGCACACCATGCGGCCCAGAGGTTTGTCGCTGATTTCGTCTGACGTGGCTGCCACGTACCAGGCGTTTTTGGGGAACATTGACCGGTCTCCTGCGAATGAATGGCGCTTCAAAGTGGCGCGTTGGTTTGGGCGTCGGCGATGGCGCCACGGGTGGCAAGCATAGCGTCCACGTCCACTTCGTCCACCAGATCGGCGGCCATGAAGCGGTGGGCGTAGGCCAGATGAACACCCTGTCGCAGAAACACCTCGAACACATCGGGATCGATGTGATTCTGATCGCGCAGGCGGGCCATGATGGCCACCGCCTCCGACAGGGTTTTGGCTTTCTTGTAGGGCCTGTCGGCGGCGGTCAGCGCCTCGAAGATGTCGGCGATCGCCAGGATGCGTGCTTCCAGGCTCAGCTGCGATTTGTCCAAACCTTTGGGATAGCCCGTGCCATCCAGCTTCTCGTGGTGGCCTGCTGCGATCTCGGGCACACGCCGCAAATGGGGAGGAAACGGCAACTGGGTGAGCATGACCTCGGTCTGCACGATGTGCTCGTTGATCTTGTAGCGGTCCTCATCGGTCAGGGTGCCGCGTTCGACCGTGAGGTTGTGCAACTCGCCCTGGTCGTACAGCAGCGCCGGCATCCTCATGGTGAAACCCCAGCGGGGGTCGGCGGGCAACATGTCACGCGGCTGGCGATCGATGTGGTGCCAAGGCTGGTCGGCCAACAAGGGCTCCACCGCCGGCAGGGTGCTTTGCGGCCTGTCCTTGCGCCGCAGCGCTTCCTCTTGCGACAGGCCCAAGGTGTCGTCCAGCGTGCGCAGCCAGGTCCGCGCGCTGATGCGTTGCAAGCGCTCACGCACCTCCGGCGAACTGGCTTCGCCGCCCTGGTTGCAGGCCGCCACAAAGGCAAACTCCTCGTCCAGCGCCTGCCACTCCGCCTGCAGCTGTGCTTTCGACGCCGACTCGGGCTGTCCATGGCCCAGGCGCCGCAGGTGGGCGATTTCGGCGTCGCGCTTGAGCACCTCAAAGCGCATGCGCACCTCGTGGATCCGGTTGTAGATCAGCTCCAGCTTGGTGGCTTTGTCCACCACATGCTCGGGGGTGGTGATCTTGCCGCAGTCGTGCAGCCACGAGGCCACACGCAACGTTTCCCAGCCGCTGTCATCCAGCGTGTAGCCCTGATACGGCCCCGTGGTGCTGTCGCACAGGGCCTGGGCCAGCAGGCGCGTGAGTTCGGGCACCTTGGCGCAGTGGCCGCCGGTGTAGGCGCTTTTGGTGTCGATGGACTGCGCAATGAGCTGGATGAAGGATTCGAACAGCGCCTTCTGCTGGGCGATCAGGGTTTGCGCCTCCAGCGCCACAGCGGCCGTGCCCGACAAGGCGCCCACGAAGGACACGTGCTCTCGGCTGCTGTGGGCGCTGGCCAGCAGCACCATGGCACCGGTGAGCTCGCCTTCCCGGTTGAGCAAGGGTGCCACGGTGGCGGTGGCGGGGCGGTCGGCGGAGAACAGGGCCGCCATGCCCAGCACGCGCCAGTCCTCGTCGCCCAGCAACGCCGCCTGCACCTGGCCGGAGCGCAAGGCGTTGGCCAACAAAGGGCCACATCGCTCGGCCAGATTCGGCTGTGCCGCTGGCGAATGGGCGTCAAACGCAAGCGGATGCAAGCCCGCCAGCGCCGGGCCCACCAGGCTCTGGCCACCGGCGGTGAGGGCACAGGCGGGTGAGAGGCCGGTGCCGTCGCGCAGGTACAGCACGCCGGCCGACGCCTCCACCACCGACACGGTTTCCTGCAGCAACTGGGGCAGCAGCCGCTCGAAGTTGCGCTCGCCGGAAATGGTGGCGCTGATGTCCAGAAACCGCCGTATGGTGCGCTTCATCTTGCCAATCGTTTCGGCCAGGGTGTTGACCTCGGTGACGTAAGAGCGCAGCCTCACCGGTGCGGCAAAGTCGAAATTGCCGATCGCATTGGCCTCTTTCACCAACTGCTTGAGCGATTGCGAAATGCCACGCGCGAGCAGCCAGGTGATCGGCACGGACACCAGCATGATGAGCAGCGTGACCAGACTGGCGGCACGCACCTGGGCTTGGGCGTTGGCCAGCAATTCACTGTCGGGGATGGCCATGACCAACAGCAGTGGCGCGATCTTGTCCACCGCCACCCGGCTGACCGCGACCTGCCAACTGGCCCCGTCTTGGCGCAACACCTGGTGTTGGCGCCCTTCCCGGGCCACCTGCGCCAAATCGACTTCAGCGCCCACCGCCGCCAAGATGGGCACGCCAAAACTGGTCAACGTCGCCAGCTCGGGGCCTTGCCGACCATCCACCCCGAACTGGACGAGCTGAAAGCTGTCTTCGTGTGCAAACACAGTGCCAGCGGCATTGGTCAGAGCCACCTGGGTGTGTGGCGTCACCTTCTGCCGCGCCAGAATCCCGCCCAACGTGCGCAGCTGGATGTCGGCGCCGATCACCACCCCCCTCGCTCGCGCCACCGTTTTGGCCAGCGTGAGGCCCACTTCGCGGTCGGAAAAAAACAGGTAGGGCGGCGTGACGATGGTGCCACTGGAGGCACTCGCCTGCTGATACCAGCCCCGGCTGCGCGGGTCGTAGCTGCCCGGGTACTCGGGTCGGTTGTCGGTGCGCAGCGGCTTGGCGTCTGCATCCAGGTAGAGGTAACGGCCACGCACTGGCTGGCGCCGCCGCTCAATGCTTTGCACCACGTACTCGGCACCTTCGGGCGCGCGCAGACGAATCATTTCGGCTTCGGTGCGCAAGCGCCGCACCAGAAAAAAATCGCCGCTGGGATAGCCGACGTAAAACGAGGTGACCGCCACCGAGCTGTCGAGCGCGGAACGGACCAGGGGCAGCAGCTTGAGCCGCTGTTCGAGCGAGCTCGCCTGGACCAAGTCGCTGTACTGGATCAGATCGACCGCTGTTTCGACCGGTGTGATCAGGTTGTTCAGCTCGGCCAGCGTCTCGCGGCTGATGCGCTCGGTGAGGTCGTTGGCCACGTCGGTCATGACCTGGCGCGACATCCGGTGGTTGACCGTGGCCAGCAAGGCACCGACGACCAAAATCAGCACCAGAAACAGGGTGGAGACGTGGACATGGAGCGGGAAGCGCCGGGTCATGGACCCATGCTAGCAGACAACATTTGACAATTCAGCCCCGTCCCACGGCTGGCGTCATCGCCCTTCAAAACGCGGTGCGCGTCGCTCCGCGAAAGCCTGCCTCCCCTCGGCGAAATCGGCACTGGCCTTGGTGGTGGCTTCGCGTTCGCGCCACAGCGCGGGCTGGTCCCAGCCCAGGGCGATTTCGTTGAGCGTCTGTTTCATGCCCTGCACCGCCAGCGGCCCCATGGCCAGCACCTGCGCACACCAGGTTTGCACGGCGCCCGCGAGCTCGGTGGCGGGCAGCAGTTTGTCCAGAAACCCCAGCTGCAACAGGTCTCGGTCAGGCACCGTCTCCGCCAGCAAAAACAGCTTGCGCGCCACGCCCAACCCAAGCCTCGCCACGTAGCGTTGCATGCCACTGGGGTAGTAGTGCAGGCCCAGCGCACCGGCGGGCATGCGCAGCTCCATGCCCTCCACGCCGAAACGGAAGTCGCAAGCCAGGGCCAGATCGGTGGCGCCGCCGTAAACGCTGCCAGGCAGCGCACACAAGGTCAGCGGGCGCGCGCTGGCCAGGGCGTCGGGCACGGTCTCGAAAGGCATGGGCCCGGTTTCGCCGTCCTCACGAAAGGCCCCCAGGTGGTAGCCGGCGCTGAACACCGGGCGCGGCTGGTTGGGCTGGGCGGTGAGCACCAGCGCGCGCACCGAGGCATCCGCATTCACAGCAGCGATATGTTCCAGCAACGTCAGCAGGTCGCCGTCTTCCAGCCGGTTGCGGTGCTGGGGCCGGTGCAAGGTGATGGTGGCCACGCCTTGTGAAACATGCAGCTGCGGCGCCTGGGATACGAGGTTTGAGGTCATGAAATTGTGCTTAAAACGTCCATTGTTCACCGACCGGACATCAGGGTAAACACCGAGCAAATTGGTGCACACCCCCATTGAATTGGTTATTTTTCATAACCATAATTCGCAACCATACCGAGCTTCAACACACCATGGCCACCTCCGACCTGACCCTCACTTTGCACGGCGACGAGCAACAGATTGCCGTCATCACCCTGACCCGCGCCGCCAAGCGCAACGCCTTGAACGACGGCCTGATTCTGGCCCTGCGCGACACCTTCCAGAACCTGCCCAGCAGCGTGCGGGCGGCCGTCATCGACGGCGATGGCGAGCACTTCTGCGCTGGCCTGGACCTGTCGGAACTGCAGGAGCGCGACGCCGGCCAAGGCCTGCATCACTCGCGCATGTGGCACGCCGCGCTGGAGTGTGTGCAAAACGGCCCGGTGCCGGTGATTGCTGCCCTGCATGGCGCGGTGGTGGGTGGTGGTCTGGAGCTGGCCAGCGCATGCCACATCCGTGTGGCCGACGACACCACCTTCTTCGCCTTGCCCGAAGGCACGCGCGGCATTTTCGTGGGCGGCGGGGGTTCGGTGCGCATCCCCAAGCTCATCGGCGTGGCCCGCATGACCGACATGATGTTGACCGGCCGCGTCTACAACGCCGTTGACGGCGAGCGCGTGGGCCTGGCGCAGTACCTGGTGCCCGCCGGCACCGCGCTGGACAAAGCGCTGGCCCTGGCCAAGCAGATCGCCACCAACGCGCCCCTGACCAACTACGCGTTGATGCATGCCCTGCCCCGGATTGCCGAGCAGCCGGCCGACCACGGTTTCATGACCGAAGCCATGATGGCCGCGATTGCCCAGGCCGCCCCCGAAGCCAAGGAGCGGGTACGCGCCTTCCTGGAGGGCAAGGCGGCCAAGGTGAAAAAGGCCTGACGCCTCGAAGAAGAAAAAAGAACAACGGAGACAAGATGAGCACCCCCCACACTTCCCCGCGGTTCCGCCCCATGCGCTTTGGCGTGACCCGCGTGCACCTGCGCGATGGCGCACCCGGCACCCACTACCTGCGCGCCGAACAAGATCTGCTGCCCTACCCCGAGCGCCTGACCGACCGCCTGCGCCACTGGGCGGAAACCGCGCCTGAGCGCAGCTTCATGGCGCAACGCCAGCCCAGCACCGACGCCCAAGGCAAGACCACGCTGGGCGACTGGCGCCACGTGAGCTACCGCGAGGCCTGGGACACGGCCCGCCGCATCGCGCAGTCGCTGATCAACCGGGGCCTGAGCGCCGAGCGCCCGGTGGTCATCCTGAGCGAAAACAGCCTCGACCACGCCTTGATGGGCCTGGGCTGCATGGTGGCGGGGGTCCCATATGTGCCCACCTCGCCGGCCTACTCGCTCATCAGCCAGGACTACGACAAGCTCAAGCACGTGCTGCGCACGGTGACGCCGGGCCTGGTGTTTGCCACCGACGGTGCGCGCTACGGCAAGGCCATTGCAGCGGCGGTGCCGGCCGATGTGGAGGTGGTGCTGTCCCACGGCGGTGTGGCCGATCGCCAGGTCACGTCTTTTGAACAGCTCACCCTGACGGACGCCACCAGTGCCGTGGACGCAGCGATGGCCGCCACGGGGCCCGACACCATCGTGAAGTTCCTCTTCACCAGCGGCTCCACGAAGCTGCCCAAGGCCGTCATCAACACGCAGCGCCTCTGGTGCGCCAACCAGCAACAAATGTCGCAGTCCATGCCGGTGCTGGCCGAGCAGCCCCTGGTGTTGTGCGACTGGCTGCCGTGGAACCACACCTTTGGTGGCAACCACAACGTCGGGATGGTGCTCTACCACGGCGGCACGATGTTCATCGACGACGGCAAACCCACGCCCGCGCTGATGGCTGAGACGCTGCGCAACCTGCGCGAAGTCGCGCCCACGGTGTATTTCAACGTGCCCACCGGGTTCGAAGCCATCGCCAACGCGATGAAAACCGACGACGCCTTGCGCAAGAACCTGCTCTCACGCGTCAAGATGTTCTTCTATGCGGGCGCCGCCCTGGCCCAACCCGTATGGGACAGCCTTTATGAGAGCGAAGAACGCGAGATCGGCGAACGCATTGTCATGACCACCGGTCTGGGCATGACGGAATCGGGCCCTTTCGGCATCTTCGTCACCAACCCCAATGTGCGCGCCGGCGACCTCGGTGTGCCCACCCCCGGCCTGGAACTCAAGCTCGTGGACACCGACGGCAAGACCGAGGTGCGCTACAAGGGCCCCAACATCACCCCCGGCTACTGGCGTGCGCCCAAAGAAACCGCCGAGGCCTTTGACGAGGAAGGCTTTTTCTGCACCGGCGACGCGGTGAAGTGGATCGACGAAACCGACGTGCACCTCGGCCTGAAGTTCGACGGCCGCATTGCCGAAGACTTCAAGCTCGCCACCGGCACCTTCGTGAGCGTGGGGCCGCTGCGCGCCAAGGTCATCGCGGCCGGCGCGCCCTACATCCAGGACGTGGTGCTGACCGGCCTCAACCTCAAAGAGGTGGGCGCCATGGTCTTCCCCACCCAGGCCGTGCGCCAACTGGCGGGCCTGCCGGCCGACGCCGCGATGGCCGACGTGCTGGCCAGCGCCCCGGTGCTGGCCCACTTCCAGTCGGTGGTGAACACGCTGGCAAAAACAGCCACCGGCAGCGCCAACCGCATCGCCCGCCTGTGCCTGCTGGCCGAACCGCCCACGATCGACCGGGGCGAGGTCACCGACAAAGGCTCCATCAACCAGCGCGCCGTGCTGGCCCACCGTGCCGACACGGTGGAGGCCCTGCACGATGGCCGCCTGCACCACATCCTCATTCCGCAGTGACACGCACCATGGCAAACCCCGGTTTCTTTTCCTCCTTCGACGACGTCTGGATGCTGGACGGCGTGCGCACGCCCATGGTCGACTACTGCGGCGCACTGGGCCACATCTCGCCCACCGATCTGGGCATCAAGGCCGCCCGTGCCGCGCTGGCCCGGGCCGGTGTGCCTGGCAGCGACATCGGCTCGGTGGTCACGGGCAACATGGCGCCCGGCGATTTCGACCAGTTTTTCCTGCCCCGCCACATCGGCCTCTACGCCGGCGTGCCGGTGGAAGTGCCGGCCATCATGGCGCAGCGCATCTGCGGTACCGGTTTCGAGCTGTTTCGCCAGGCCGGTGAGCACATCCAAGGCGGCGCCTGCGAGGCCGCGCTGGTGGTGGGCACCGAAAGCATGACGCGCAACCCCATCGCCGCCTTCGACCACCGCACCGGTTTCAAACTCGGCGCGCCGGTCGGCTTCAAGGACTACATGTGGGAGGCGCTGAAAGACCCAGCCGCCGGCATCAACATGATCCAGACGGCCGAGAACCTGGCCAAAAAGTACGCCATCCGCCGCGAAGACGTGGATGCTTTTGCCTCCAGCTCCTTTGCCAAGGCGGTGGCGGCGCAAGAAAGTGGTTTCCTGGATGGCGAAATCGTGCCGGTCGTCACCGAAAAGTTCGAACTCGACGGCTACAAGCCGCGTGGCATCAAGCTGCAGGGCAAGGTCACCGAGGTGGCCACCGACACCCACGCCCGCATCTCCCCGGTAGAGGTGTTGGCCAAGCTCAAGCCGGTGTACGAAGGCGGTGTGCAGACCGGCGGCAACAGCTCGGCGCTGGTGGATGCGGCGGCGGCGGCCGTGGTGGCCTCGGGCAACTACGCCAAGGCCCATGGCAAGAAGCCGCTGGCGCGCATCGTCGCCGCCGCTGCGGTGGGTGTGCCGCCCGAAATCATGGGCATCGGTCCGGCGCCGGCCATCCGCTTGCTGCTGGCCCGCAACGGCCTCACGCTGGACCAAATCGGCCGCTTTGAAATCAATGAAGCCCAAGGCGCGCAAACCCTGGCCGTGGGCCGTGAACTGGGCCTGGACCTGGCCAAGCTCAACGTCAACGGTGGCGCCATCGCGTTGGGTCACCCGCTGGCCGCCACCGGCGTGCGCCTGACCATCACCCTGGCGCGCGAACTGCAACGCAGCGGGCTGCGTTATGGCATCTCCAGCGCCTGCGTGGGTGGTGGCCAGGGCATTGCGCTGCTGGTCGAAAACCCCGACGCGGCCTGATCTTTCACATCGACCAAACACAAAGGACTCGACCATGCAGATTCAAGGACAAGTGGCCCTCGTCACTGGCGGCGGTTCCGGCCTCGGTGAAGCCACCGCACGCGAGCTGGCCCGCCTGGGCGCCAAGGTGGCGGTGCTCGACGTGAACCTGGCCAACGCCGAACGTGTGGCCGCTGACATCGGCGGCGTGGCCTGCCAGTGCGACATCACCAGCACCGATAGCCTGCAAGCGGCGTTCGACAAGGTCACTTCGACCCTGGGCCCGGCGCGTATCCTGATGAACATCGCCGGCATCGGCAGCGCCAAACGTGTGGTGCAAAAAGACGGCAGCGCCGCCCCGCTGGACGATTTCAGCAAGGTCATCACCGTCAATCTGGTGGGCACCTACAACGCCAGCCGCCTGTTTGCAGCGGCCTGCGCCAAGCTCGATCCACTGGAAGACGGCGAGCGCGGCGTGATGTTGTTCACCGCCTCGGTGGCGGCGTTCGATGGCCAGGTGGGCCAGCAAGCCTACAGTGCGTCCAAAGGTGGGCTGGTGGGCATGACCCTTCCCATGGCGCGCGACTTGGCCCAACATGGCATCCGCGTGTGCACCATCGCCCCGGGCCTGTTTGCCACGCCGCTGATGAAAAGCCTGCCCGAGCCGGTGCAGGCCTCGCTGGCCGCCAGCATCCCCTTCCCGCCTCGCCTGGGCAAACCCGAGGAATTTGCACAACTGGCGGCACACATCGTCACCAACACCCACCTCAATGGCGAGGTGATCCGCCTCGACGGCGCCCTGCGCATGGCGCCGCGCTGACTTGTTTGTTCCCGTTCCCTTCCCGCCAACCCCACAGGAGACACACCATGAAAAACATCAAGACCCTGATTGCCACCGCCGTGGCCGTGCTGGCCACCGGTGCCGCACAAGCCGACATCAACATCGGCGTCAGCCTGGCGCTCACCGGCCCAGGTTCGGGCCTGGGCATCCCGATGCAGAACTACTTCAAGCTGTTCCCGCAAAGCATTGGCGGCGAGAAAGTGAACCTGATCATCCTGGACGACGCCACCGACCCAGGCAAGGGCGCTGCCAACGCACGCCGCTTCGTGACCGAAGACAAGGTAGACATCATCATCGGCTCGTGCATCACCGCCGTGGCCGCCGCCATGACCGACATCGCCAGCGAAGCCGGCACCGTGCAACTGGCCGGCTCGCCCGTGGGTGTGCCCGCCGGCAAGGACAAATGGCTGTTCCGCCTGCCGCAGTCCAACACCGTGATGGGCAGCGC
>DASUIK010000205.1:0-2506 GCA_036279795.1 Burkholderiaceae bacterium
GTGGCTGCGCGGCGAGATCGATTCGCTGGTCGCCCTGCTCGGCGCGCTGCAGCTGGCGCTGGTGGACGCCGCCGAGCCGCACGCCGAGGTGATCATGCCCGGCTTCACCCACCTGCAGGTGGCGCAGCCGGTGAGTTTTGCCCACCACCTGCTGGCCTATGTGGAGATGTTTGCGCGCGATGCCGAGCGCCTGCAGGACGTGCGCAAACGCGTGAACCGCCTGCCGCTGGGCGCCGCCGCGCTGGCCGGCACCAGCTACCCGCTGGACCGCGAACGTGTCGCCAGAACCCTGGGTATGGTTGATGAAAAGGGCCAGCCCCAGGTCTGCCAGAACAGCCTGGACGCGGTCAGCGACCGCGACTTCGCGATTGAATTCACCGCCGCCGCCTCGCTGGCCATGGTGCACATCAGCCGCTTCAGCGAAGAGCTGATCATCTGGATGAGCCAGAACTTCGGCTTCATCAAAATCGCCGACCGCTTCACCACCGGCTCGTCCATCATGCCGCAGAAGAAGAACCCGGACGTGCCCGAACTCGCGCGCGGCAAGACCGGCCGTGTGGTGGGACACCTGATGGGCCTGATCACCTTGATGAAGGGCCAGCCCCTGGCCTACAACAAGGACAACCAGGAAGACAAGGAGCCGCTGTTCGACACCGTGGACACCTTGAAGGACACGCTGCGCATCTTTGCTGAGATGGTGGGCGGCCAGGTGAACCCTGCCACCGGCGCCAAGGAAGGCGGCATCACCGTGAACGCCGTGGCCATGGAAGAAGCGGCCAAGCGTGGTTACGCCACCGCGACCGACCTGGCCGACTACCTGGTGAAAAAGGGGCTGCCTTTCCGCGACGCGCACGAGACCGTGGCCCATGCGGTGAAGGCCGCCACCAGCCACGCCTGCGATCTGTCGGAACTGCCACTCGCGGTGCTGCAAGGCTTTCACCCGTCCATTGAAAAAGATGTGTATGACTGCCTGAGCCTGCAAGGCTCGCTGCACGCTCGCAACACGCTGGGCGGCACGGCGCCCACGCAGGTGCGCCAACAACTGGCCCGCCACCGGGCCCGCCTGGGCTGACGCCATGAGCTCAGCGCCCGACAGCGATGAGCGTGGCGCCCACAGCGCCATCGACGCCCATGTGGGCGCTGCGATGGCGCGTGCGTGGGGTGGTCTATCGCCCATCTCGCTGACGCTGGCCTACACCGACTGGTTGCTGCACCTGCTCAGCTCACCGGGCTCGCAGGCACGCCTGACCCAGCAGGCCCTGACACAAGCCGGCGAGTGGATGACCGATGCCGTGCGCAGCGCTGGCGCACCCCGCGCCGAGCCGGCGCCCACCCCCCTGGGCCAGGCGGTGGCCGCCGACGCGCGGTTTGCCGACCCCACCTGGCAGCAATGGCCCTGGCATGGGCTGGCCGCTGCCAGCAAGGCCTGGGAAGGCTGGTGGAACAGCGCCAGCCAATTGCGCGGCATGCAAGACCACAGCCGCGAACAAATGCGCTTTTATGGCCAGCAGACGCTCGATGCGTTTTCACCCAGCAACTGGCTGGCCACCAACCCGCAGGCGCTGCAAGCGGCCTGGCAAAGCGGCGGCACCAGCCTACTCAAAGGCATGGGGCACGCGGTGGACGAACTGCGCCTGCGCCACGGCCTGGAGCCACTGCATAGCCGTGCGGCCGACCCATCGCCGGGCCACGGCCTGGCCATGACGCCCGGCCGCGTGGTGATGCGCAACGCCCTGATCGAGCTGATCCAGTACCTGCCCACCACCCCGCGTGTGCAGCGCACGCCGCTGCTCATCGTGCCCTCGTGCATCATGAAGTTCCACATCCTGGACCTCACGCCCGAGACGTCGATGGTGCGCTGGCTGGTGGCACAGGGCCACACGGTCTACATCGTGTCGTGGCGAAACCCCGACGCGAGCGACGCGCTGCTCAGCATGGACGACTACGTGCGCGACGGCGTGCTGGCCGCGCTCGATCATGTGCACCGCACCACAAAAGAGCCCGTTCACCTGTGTGGCTACTGCCTGGGTGGCACCTTTGCCGCCATCGCCGCCGCCGCGCTCGGCGGTGCCGGCAACGGCTGCCTGAAGAGCCTCACGCTGCTGGCCGCCGAAACCGACTTCACCGAGCCCGGTGAAATGGGCGTGCTCATCGACGAAGCCCAGGTGCGCTTGCTCGAAGACATGATGGCCGCACAAGGCTTTCTCACCGGGCAGCAAATGGCCGGTTCCTTCCAGTTCCTGCATTCGCGCGAGCTGGTGTGGTCCAGCCGCACCAAACGCTGGCTGCTCGGCGAAGACGAGGTGGGCAACGAACTGATGGTGTGGAACGCCGACGTCACCCGCCTGCCCGCCGTGATGCACAGCGAATACCTGCGCCGCTGCTTTCTGAACAACGACCTGGCCGAAGGCCGTTTCCCCTTCGAGGGCGACCCCATCTCGCTGCGCGACATCCGTGTGCCGGTGTTCGGCGTCGGCACCCTCAAAGACCACGTGGCGCCCTGGCG
>DASUIK010000206.1:0-2317 GCA_036279795.1 Burkholderiaceae bacterium
GGGCGAGCGTGTGCCGGTGCGGGTGCTGGGGGTGGACGCGCTCAACGTGGGGCGCATCAACCCGTCGCTGGTGGCGCGGCCCGCTGAGGCCGCTGGGCGGCTGGACGTGTTCGCGCCCGATGCCGTGTTCCTCAACCCCGCAGCGCGCCAGAAGCTGGAGGGCCTTGAACTGCAGGTACAACAAGGCCTGACCCTGCACCCCCTGCGGGTGGCCGGCAGCGTGGCCGCGCCGGGCGCGCCGCTGCTGGTGATGGATGTGGCCGCCGCGCAAGAGCGTTTTGACCGCCTGGGCCAGCTCAGCGCCATCGACCTGCGCCTGCGCCCCGGCACCGATGTGACCACGCTGCAACGCGAACTGGCACTGGCCACCGACCTGCTGTGGCAAACCCCGGACGCGGCCGACGAACGCCTGGACCGCCTCTCGCGCGCCTACCGCGTCAACCTCACCGTGCTGGCGCTGGTAGCCTTGTTCACCGGCGCTTTTCTGGTGTATTCGGTGCTGAGCCTGGGTGTGGCCAAACGCCAGCCGCAGTTTGCGCTGCTGGGTGTGTTGGGCCTGGGCGCGGCACAGCGCCAGCGGCTGGTGCTGATGGAATCGCTGTTGCTGGGCGCGGTGGGCAGCCTGCTGGGCCTGGCCCTGGGCAGCGGCCTGGCCGTGCTGGCACTGCGGGTGCTGGGCGGCGACCTGGGTGGTGGCTACTTTGGGAACCAGGCACCCGCATTGCGATGGACTGCGGGTGCGCTGCTGGGCTACGGTCTGCTGGGCGTGGCGGCGGCCGGCCTGGGCGGCTGGTGGCCGGCGCAAGCGGTGCGGCGGCTGGCGCCTGCGGTGGCACTCAAGGGGTTGATGGCCAGCGCGCCGCGTGCCCGCCAAGGGCTGCTGCGCGGGGCGCTGCTGCTTGTGCTGGCCGCCGGGCTGGCCCTGCTGCCGCCGTTGGGCGGCGTGCCGCTGGCGGCTTACGCGTCCGTGGGGCTGTTGCTGCTGGGTGGCATTGCCATGTTGCCGGGCCTGGCCCGCTGGGCGCTGCGTGGCCTGGCACCCTGGGCCGCACAACACGCCCTGCCCCTGCTGGCGCTGGAGCGGGCACGCCGCCTGCCCGAGGTGGCGGCGGTGGCCACGGGCGGTGTGGTGGCCAGCCTGGCGCTGTCGGTGGCGCTCACCGTGATGGTGGCGAGCTTTCGAGACTCGGTCACGCAGTGGCTGGACGTGGTGTTGCCCGCCCCACTCTACGTGCGCACAGCCCAAAGCAGTGGTGCCGCCGACACGGTGTTTTTTGAACCGGCTGCGATGGATGCCATCAGCAAAGTGCCCGGCGTGGCCCGCGCAGAAGGCCTGCGGGTGCTGCAGATCCAGCTGGACAGCAACCGGCCCGCCGTGGCGCTGGTGGGCCGCCGGCTGAGCGACCCGGCGCGCGATCTGCCGCTGCTCCAGCCCCCGCTGCCCGCACCACCCGACCATGTCGCCATTTACGTGAGCGAGGCTTTGCAGGCCTTGTACGGCGCACAACCCGGGCAGGTGTTTGCTCCGCTGGCTGGGGCCTTCACCCGGGCGCCCCCCTTCTTTGTGGCTGGGGTGTGGCGAGACTACGCGCGACAGCACGGCTCGCTGGTGATGGACCTGGACGCGCTGCAGCGCCTGAGTGGCGACGACCGCGTCAACGACATCGCGCTCTACCTCGACCCGCAGGCCAACAGCGCCGCCGTGCAACAAGCCGTGCGCGACACGCTGCAACACCACCACGGTGGCAACGACCTGATCGAGATCGCCTCCGCCGAGGCCATTCGGGCGCGCTCGCTCGGCATCTTCGACCGCAGCTTCGCTGTCACCTACTGGCTGCAGGCGGTGGCCATCACCATCGGGCTGTTTGGTGTGGCGGCCAGCTTCAGCGCCCAGGTGCTGGCGCGTCGGCGCGAATTTGGCCTGCTGGCGCACCTGGGCCTCACCCGCACGCAGGTGCTGCGCCTGGTGGCGGCCGAAGGTCTGGTGTGGACGGTGCTCGGCACGCTGGCCGGCCTGGCGCTGGGCCTGGGCGTCAGCCTCATCCTCGTCTTCGTGGTGAACCCACAGAGCTTTCACTGGACCATGGACCTGGCCCTGCCCTGGCCGCGCCTGATCGCCCTGTGCGCGGCCGTGGTGGCCAGTGGCACCCTCACCGCCTGGCTGGCCGCGCGCGCGGCGGCCAGCGCCGACGTGGTGCGGGCCGTGCGCGAAGACTGGTAAAACCACCGCTCAATCCCGACAAGAGACACACATGAACACCTGGGTCCAAGACGCCATTGCCCGCATCGCGGCCGACTTCCAGCGCAGCGCCGACAC
>DASUIK010000207.1:0-11963 GCA_036279795.1 Burkholderiaceae bacterium
CAGAAGGCGCGGTGAGCTGCGTGCGGCTGCCCAGGCCGCCAGCAGCACAAAGGGCGTGGTGGGCAGCACCGGCAGAAAAGCGCCCGCGATACCCAGCGCCAGCGAGAGCAGGGCCAGCGCCAGATAGGCGCCACGCCGCAGCGCGGACAACGGTGACCACGGTGGTGGTGCTGGCTCGGGTGGCTCGACGGGGTCAGGCATGCGGCCATTGTGCCTGCCCGAGACAAGGGTCACACTGCCGCACAAAGGAGTGCCAACATGCGTCGTCTGTGGGTCGGGTTGTTGGTGGTTGTTGTCGCCACAGTGCTGTGGTGGGCCCTGGTGGGCGTGGCCAACCGTTGGTTGTTGCCGGCTGTGGACTGCCTGGCCCAGGGCGGGGAGGCCTGCCACCCTCAGGCGCTGCTGGGTGTGGTGCTGTTGTTGGCATTGCTGGCGCTTTACGGCGTGTGGCGGCTGCTGAAGCGGCTCATGGGGCCGAGGCAATGATATTCTTGATGCCCCTCAAAGCCACCCCATCCCATGGCCGTTCAACCCATTCTCAAGATGGGCGATCCCCGCTTGCTGCGCACTGCCCAGCCCGTGGCCGCCTTCGATACCCCCAAACTGCATGCCCTCATTGCCGACATGCGCGACACCATGCGTGCCGCCAGCGGCGCTGGCCTGGCGGCCCCTCAGATTGGGGTGGACCTGCAGGTGGTCATTTTCGGCACCGGCGAGGTCAATCCCCGTTATCCGCAGTTCGAACCTGTCCCCCGCACGGTGCTGATCAACCCGGTGGTCACCCCTGTGGGTGATGAGGAAGTCAGCGACTGGGAGGGTTGTCTGTCAGTCCCCGGTTTGCGCGGCGTGGTGCCGCGCTGGCGCCAGGTTCGCTACACCGGCTTTGATGAGTTGGGTCAGGCCATTGACCGCACCGTGACCGATTTTCACGCGCGTGTCGTGCAACACGAGTGTGATCACCTGATCGGCACGCTCTACCCCATGCGGGTGCGGGACTTCAGCCGCTTTGGTTTCAACGAAGTCCTGTTTCCCGGCTTGCCCGCCGAAGACGATTGAACGCCGCACATGTCCTTGTCCCCCTTCGTTTCGTCCGCACTGTGTCTGGCCGTGGTGGGCTTGCTCGGTGGTTGCGCCAACGTGCGCCCACCGTCCACCGAAGCGCAGGCTGCTCCCGCCAGCTGGTACGCCCCCAACTTGCCCCACCAGGGGGCCACACAAGACCTGGCCCGCTGGTGGGGGCGCTTCAACGATCCCCTGCTGGTGGAACTTATCGCCCACGCCCAGCGCCTGAGCCCGGACGTTGCCAGTGCACGCGCCCAGGTGTTTGCCGCGCGGGCTGCCTTGGCTGGTGCCGAACAGCTGGGGCGGCCTCAGCTGGATGGTGTGCTCAGTGCCGGGCGCGGCTTCACCGACCCCACGGTGCCAGTCGCCACCACGCTGAGCGCGGGTGTGCAGGCCTCTTGGGCCCTGGCGCTGTGGGGTGAAGAGGGCGTGCGTGTGGCGGCCGCGCAGGCGCGTGAAGACGCGGCCAGCGCCGGCTGGCACCAGGCTCGTGTGCTGGTGGCGGCCGAGGTGGCACAGCGCTACTTTGGCTGGCGCCTGTGTGGCGACCAGCTGGCGGTGGCGCGGGCCGACAGCGGCTCACGCCAGCGCACCGCCGATGCGCTGGGCACCACCGAAAAAGCCGGGCTGACCGCACCTGCCGTGGCGGCTTTGGCGCGGGCCAGTGCCGCCGAGAGCGCCGGTCGGCTGGTGCAGGCGCGCGAATCTTGCGAGCGCCAGCTCAAGGCCCTGGTGGCCCTGAGTGGCCGCAACGAAGACCAACTGCGCCAGGACCTGGCCGCCAGCTCTGCCTGGCGAGTGCCCCTGGATGGCCTGCTGGAAGTGCCTGCGGTGCCCGCCGACGTGCTGCGCCAGCGCCCCGACGTCTACCAGGCGCAGCGCCAGTGGGTGGCTGCGGCTCAGGACGTGGGCCTGGCCGAGGCCGCACTGCGGCCCAGTTTGCGGCTCTCGGGCAGCCTGATGGTCAACCACGTGCGTGCGGCTGGCGTCAGCGCCACGGTGGACACTTGGTCGCTGGGGCCTCTCACCTTGAGTTTGCCCTTGCTGGGCCGTGAACGCTTGCAAGCTTCGGCGGCCGCCGCCAGGGCACAGTACGAAGCTGCTGGCAGCGCCTACGCAGCCACCGTGCGTCGGGCGGTGTCCGAAGTGGAGCAGGTCTTGCTGGGCCTGGACGCCTTGCAAGGCCAGACACGTGCCGCCGAGGCCGCCCTGGCAGGCTACCGCCAGTCGCTGGCGGGCACCGAAGCCCGCCACGGCGCTGGACTGGCCCCATTGACCGAACTGGAGGAGGCCCGGCGCGTCCTGCTGGCCGCCGAAACCACTGCGGTGTCGTTGCGCCAAGCCTGGCTGACGGCCTGGGTGCAACTCTACGTGGCCCTGGGCGGCGGCTTTGAGCCCGGTACCGCTGCCACCGAAGCCCTTCAACCCCTCGTTGTCCGAGACGCTTCATGACGCCTCTTTTTGTCCCCTTTGCTGCTGTTGCTCCCGTCGTCCGTCGCGTCGCGCTACCCGGCGTCGCCGCTGCGGTGCTGCTGATGTTGGCTGGCGTGACCTTGCGCAGCGTCGCCGCTGATGCCCCAGCCACCGCCGCCCCCAAACCCGCGCTGACGGTGTCCGTGGCACAGCCGCGAAACGCCAGCCTCGCCAACGCGTTGTCCGCCAACGGCAACATCGCCGCCTGGCAAGAAGCCAGCGTGGGCGCTGAAGTGAACGGCCTGCGCTTGGCAGCGGTGCATGTGAACGTGGGCGATGTGGTCAAGCGCGGGCAGGAGTTGGCGCGTTTCGCTTCAGAGACCGTGCAGGCCGACAGCCTGCAAGCCCAAGCCGCTGTGCTGCAGGCCCAAGCCCAGCACGAGAGTGCACGCGCCGACGCCGAACGTGCCCGCTCCATCCAGGACACGGGTGCCTTGTCGGCCTCTCAAATGGCCCAGTACCTGACGGCCGAGAAGGTGAGCAAGGCCCAATGGGAAGCCGCTCAGGCCGTGTTGGCTGCCACGCAATTGCGGTTAGGGCACACCCGGGTGTTGGCGCCCGACGACGGTGTGATTTCGGCGCGCGCCGCCACCGTCGGTGCGGTGGTGGGCGCCGGGCAGGAGTTGTTCCGCCTGGTGCGCCAATCGCGCTTGGAGTGGCGTGCGGAGGTGACGCCCACCGAGATCGCCCAGGTGCAGCGTGGCCAGAAGGCCGAGGTGACGCTGGCCAGCGGCGCCACACTCAGCGGCACGGTGCGCGCCATCGCGCCCAGCGCCGACGCCCAGACCCGCAACATCCTCGTGTATGTTGACTTGCCGCGCCACGCCGACCTCAAGGCCAACACGTTTGCACGCGGGCGTTTTGTGCTGCCTGGCAGCCTGGGCCTCACGGTGCCGGCCCAGGCCGTGGTGCAGCGGGACGGGCACAGCTACGTGTTCGTGGTTGACGGCCAAAACAAAGTGGCACAACGCAAGGTGGAAACCGGGCGCCGGCTGAACGACGTGGTGGAGGTGCTCAAAGGCCTCAAGGCCGAGGAGAAGGTGGCTGTGCAGGGCGCCGGTTTCCTCAACGAGGGCGACCTCGTCAAGGTCGTTCAATAACGAAGGGCAGGGCGCTATGAACGTTTCCGCCTGGTCCATCAAGAACCCGATCCCGGCCGCCATGCTGTTCGTCATGCTGACGCTGGCGGGGCTGTTTTCGTTCCAGTCCATGAAGGTGCAGAACTTCCCGGACCTGGACGTTCCCAACATCACCGTCGTGGCCAGCCTGCCGGGCGCGGCGCCCAATCAGCTGGAAAACGACGTCGCGCGCAAGATCGAGAACAGCCTGGCCGCGCTGCAGGGCCTCAAGCACATCTACACCAAGGTGCAGGACGGCACGGTGTCCATCACGGCCGAGTTCCGCATCGAAAAGGAGACCCAGGAGGCGCTCGACGACGTGCGCTCGGCTGTCGCCAAGGTCCGTGGCGACCTCCCGGGCGATCTGCGCGAACCCATCATCAACAAACTGGAACTGGCCGGTGGCGCCGTGCTGGCCTACACCGTCGCGTCCGACCGCATGGACGACGAGGCGCTGTCCTGGTTTGTGGACAACGACGTGGCCAAGCTGCTGTTGTCGGTGCGCGGGGTGGGGGCGATCAACCGGGTGGGTGGTGTCAGCCGTGAGGTGCAGGTGCAGCTCGACCCGTTGCGCCTGCAATCGCTGGGCGCGACCGCCGCCGACGTGTCGCGCCAACTGGCCAAGGTGCAGATAGAAAGCGCCGGCGGCAAGGCCGAGCTGGGCGGCAGCCAGCAGCCGCTGCGCACCCTGTCGGCCTTGGGATCGGCCCAGGAACTGGCGGCCATGGAGATCGCTTTGTCCGACGGTCGGCGTGTGCGGCTGGACCAGATCGCCCGCGTGGTGGACACGGTGGCCGACCCCACAGCAGCCGCATTTCTGGATGGCAAACCGGTGGTGGGCTTCGAGGTGGCGCGCAGCCGCGGCGCCAGCGAGGTGGAAGTGGGTCACGGTGTGCGCCAGAAGCTGGCCGAGCTGCGCGAAGCCCGGCCGGACCTGCGCATCACCGAATCGTTCGATTTCGTGACACCGGTGGAAGAGGAGTTCAACGCCTCCATGACGCTGCTGTACGAAGGGGCCATGCTGGCCGTGCTGGTGGTGTGGCTGTTCCTGCGCGATCTGCGGGCCACCATCGTCTCGGCTGTGGCGCTGCCGCTGTCGGCCATTCCCGCCTTCATCGGCATGCATTACATGGGCTTCACCATCAACGTGGTGACCCTGCTGGCGCTTTCGCTGGTGATCGGCATCCTGGTGGACGACGCCATCGTGGAGGTGGAGAACATCGTGCGCCACATGCGCATGGGCAAGACGCCGTACCAGGCGGCCATGGAAGCGGCGGATGAAATTGGCCTGGCGGTGATCGCCACCACCTTCACCCTGATCGCGGTGTTTTTGCCCACGGCCTTCATGTCCGGCATTCCGGGCAAGTTCTTCAAGCAGTTTGGCTGGACGGCTTCGTTTGCGGTGTTTGCCTCGCTGGTGGTCGCGCGCGCGCTCACGCCCATGATGGCGGCCTACCTGATGAAACCCGTGCTGGACGCCACACAACGCCCAGGCTGGGCCCAGCGCCACCGCGTGCTGGGCTGGGCCTGGAACTGGCTGCACAACCAGAAAGAACCCGCCTGGCTGGACCGCTACCAAACCTGGGCCGCCTGGTGCATTCGCCACCGCTGGATCACCATGGTCGGCGCCGGGCTGTTTTTTGTGGGCTCGCTCATGCTGATCCCGCTGTTGCCCCAGGGCTTCATTCCCGCCGACGACAACTCCCAAACGCAGGTCTACCTCGAGCTGGCGCCGGGCGCCACGCTCACGCAGACCATCGAGACATCCGAGCGCGCGCGCCAACTGGTGGCCGCCGTGCCCCACGTGAAATCGGTCTACACCACCATCGGCTCGGGCTCGGCCGGCACCGATCCGTTTGCGCCACAGGGGGCGGCCGAGTCGCGCAAGGCGGCGCTCACCATCCAGCTCGACCCACGCGGCCAACGCCCGCGCAAGCAGGTGATAGAGAACCAAATTCGCGAGGCCATGGCCGAACTGCCTGGCGTGCGAAGCAAGGTGGGCCTGGGCGGCTCGGGCGAGAAATACATCCTCACCCTCACCGGCAACGATGGCCGTGTGATGACGGACGCGGCCCGCGCCATCGAGCGCGACCTGCGCACCATCCCCGGCGTGGGCAGCATCCAGTCCACCGCCGCGCTGGTACGCACCGAGATCATCGTCACCCCCGACCTGGCCCGCGCGGCCGATCTGGGCGTGACCAGCAGCGCCATCGCCGAGACGCTGCGCATCGCCACCGTGGGTGACTACGACAGCGCGCTTCCCAAGCTCAATCTGCCGCAGCGGCAAATTCCCATCGTGGTCAAGCTCGATGAGTCGGCCCGCCAAGATCTGTCCACGTTGGGGCGACTCACTGTACCGGGGGCCAAAGGACCTGTGATGCTGGAACAGGTGGCCACCCTGAGTTTTGGCGGCGGCCCGGCCGTGATCGACCGCTACGACCGCTCGCGCAACATCAACTTCGAGGTCGAGCTGGCCGGCATCGCCCTCGGCGATATGAAGGCCGCTGTGGAAAAGCTGCCCAGCGTGAGCAACCTGCCGGCAGGCGTGAAGGTCATCGAGATCGGTGACGCCGAGGTGCAGGGCGAGCTGTTCGCCAGCTTCGGCCTGGCCATGCTGACCGGCGTGTTGTGCATCTACATCGTGCTCGTGCTGCTGTTCAAAGCCTTCCTGCACCCCTTCACCATCCTGGCGGCGCTGCCGCTGTCGCTGGGCGGGGCCTTCGTGGCGCTGCTGCTGACCAACAAGAGCTTCTCCATGCCCTCGCTGATCGGACTCATCATGCTGATGGGCGTGGCCACTAAGAACTCCATCCTGCTGGTGGAGTACGCCATCGAGGCCCGCCGCGAACACGGCATGGACCGCCTTCACGCCATCCTGGACGCCTGCCACAAGCGCGCCCGTCCCATCGTGATGACAACCATCGCCATGGGCGCGGGCATGTTGCCCATCGCCGTGGGCTGGGGCGCAGCGGACGCCAGTTTTCGCTCGCCCATGGCGGTGGCGGTGATCGGTGGGCTCATCACCTCCACCTTTCTGAGCCTGCTGGTCATCCCCGCGGTGTTCACGCTGGTGGACGACGTGGCGCTGTGGTTCGGCCGCCTGAGCCGCCGCAGCATCAGAGCCGGAAAACCGACACCCGCTCAGTGAGTTGGCGCGCCTGCTCTTGCAGGGCGCTGGATGCGGCGCTGGCTTCTTCCACCAGGGCCGCGTTTTGCTGGGTGACCCCATCCATGAGGGCCACGGCACTGTTGATTTGAGAAATGCCCTCCGACTGTTCCCGGCTGGAGGAGGCTATTTCGCGCATCAGCACCGTCACCCGCTGGATGCTGTCCACAATTTCGCGCATGGTTTGACCGGCCTGGCCCACCTGTTCGGTGCCGCTGGCCACGTTTTGCACCGAGGTATCGATCAGGGTCTTGATCTCGCGTGCGGCGGCCGACGAGCGCTGGGCCAGGGACCGCACTTCGGCGGCCACCACCGCAAACCCCCGCCCTTGCTCGCCCGCGCGGGCCGCTTCCACCGCGGCATTGAGTGCGAGGATGTTGGTCTGGAACGCGATCCCGTCGATGACACCGATGATGTCGACGATCTGACGCGACGACGTGTTGATCTGGTTCATGGTGTTCACCACTTGGGACACCACGGTGCCACCGCGCGCCGCCACCTGTGACGCTGTCTCGGCCATCTCGTTGGCGTTGCGCGCGTGTTCGGCGTTTTGGCTCACCGTGCTGTTGAGTTCCTCGGTGGCCGACGCCGTTTCCTCCAGGGAGCTGGCCTGCTGCTCGGTGCGTTGCGACAGGTCCAGCGTGCCAGCTGCCACCTGGCTCGATGCGCTGGCGATGGAATCGGCACCTGAGATCACCTGGGAGATCAGCTGCCGCAGGTTGTTTTGCATGAGTGCCATTTGGGTGAGCAGGTGTGTGATTTCGTCCTGCCCATTGGGCGCGATGGCTCGGGTCAAATCCCCGGCTGCAATGGCGGTGGCCGTTTCGTCGGCCTGTCGAAAGCCCTGGGTCAAGCGGCGCAGCGTGGTGAGCATCAGCAATGTCATGGGCACCCCGCCCAAGAGCACGATAGCGGCGAACACCAGCTTGCTGATGCGGTAGCGGTTCTCGGCCGCCGTAGCCTCTTCATTGGCTTTGACCAGTTGGTGATCGCGCAAGCTGGTGTACGCGTTGAGCAGTGCCTGGCCTTCGGTGCGGCCCGCGACCAAAAACGCCTGCATCGCCTCGTTCGAGTATTCGCCCGCTCGGATTTTTTCCACCGTGGCCTGCAGCTTGGTGCGCCAGGCTTGCTGGCGCTCGGTGGCTTCGGCCACCATGGCCACCTCGTCCGCATCTTCCGGCCCCATCTCGCGCCCTCTGATGGCTTTCCAGGTCGCATCGTTGGCACTGGCGTTCTTGCCGATGGCCTCCAAGTGCGTGTTCAGTGGGTGATCGTGCAGGGTCGCCAGAGCCCCTTTGGGATCGTGCTGGAAGGACAGCAGCACGTTGAGCCGGCTGTCATAAAAGCGCTGGATCATTTCGCTCACCTGGGCCGCTGGCACCATGCGGTGCTGGTGCACATGCACCAAGGCATCGCGGGCACTCATCATGCCCCACAGTCCGACCACAATGGCCGCCAAAAACACCAGCCAGTACACCACCACGCCCGCCCAAACGCGGTGCGTCAACTTGAATCGATCCAACATGTTCACGGGGTTTCCACGTACCCCCAGGAGTTATGACTCCTCGATTATGTTTCTCGATTTAACATTTTCAGGAGCTGCGCAGGAGGGGAAACAGGCCCGCTTGACCTGAATCAAGTTGCGGTGGAAGGCCGCACAGACCTCAGGCCGGACTTTTCAGAACGTCCAACAATTCGGTCTCTATCTCAATCTGGGTCCGGTTGTGCTGAAGGGGCAGGCCGCTGATGAGGAAGGTGTCTTCCACCCGTTCACCCAGGGTGGTGATTTTGGCCAGTTGCAGGCTGATGCCATGGCGGGCCAGCACGCGGGCGATGCAGTAGAGCAGGCCGGTGCGGTCGCTGGCGGACACGCTGAGGAGCCAGCGCTGCGCCTTTTCGTCTGGCCGCAGGTCCACGCGGGGGATGATGGGAAAGCTCTTGACACGCCGCGACAGGCGACCTCGGCTGGGGGCGGGCAGCTCGCCACGCGCGTCGATGGCCTGGCTGAGCCCAGACTCCACCATGCTGATGAGCTCCCGGTAGTGCTCTGACAATGTCGGTGCCACCACCTGGAAGGTGTCGAGCGCGTGGCCGTCGCGGGTGGTGTGCACCTTGGCGTCCAGGATGCTGAAGCCGGCTTGATCGAAGTAGCCACAGATGCGCACGAAGAGGTCGTTCTGGTCTTGCGCATAGACCAGCACCTGCAAACCCTCGCCGTCAGGCGAGATGCGGGCACGGACGATCGTGCCGGTGAACGGCTGTTCGGACTGGCGCGACAGTTCGCGCGACACCTGGCGGGTGTGCCAGGCGATGTCGCTCGCGTCGTGGCGCATGAAGTAGCTCACGTCCAGCTGGTCCCACAGGGTCTTGTGGGCCATATGGGGCAGGGCGTGCAATGCCAGCAGCGTGAGCGCGTCGCGTTTGCGGGCTTCGATCACTGCGTCTGGGTCGGGCGCCCGCCCACCCAGCGCGCGCAGGGTGTAGCGGTACAGGTCTTCCAGCAGTCGGGCCTTCCAGGCGTTCCAGACCTTGGGGCTGGTGCCGCGGATGTCGGCGACGGTCAGCAGGTAGAGCGCGGTCAGGCGCCGCTCGTTGCCCACGCGCTGCGCAAAGGCGGCAATCACCTCGGGGTCGCTGAGATCGGCCTTTTGTGCGATCTGGCTCATGCTGAGGTGCTCTTGCACCAGGAAGGCCACCAACTCCGCGTCTTCCTTTGGGATGGCGTGCTGGCGGCAGAAGGCACGCACGTCCTTGGCGCCCAGGTCCGAGTGGTCGCCACCCCGGCCTTTGGCGATGTCGTGGAACAGCGCCGCGATGTAGAGAATCCAGGGCTTGTCCCAGCCAGCGGCGAGCTGCGAGCAGAAGGGGTACTCGTGCGAGTGCTCGGCAATGAAGAATCGGCGCACATTGCGCAGCACCATCAGGATGTGCTGGTCCACGGTGTAGACGTGGAACAGGTCGTGCTGCATCTGGCCCACGATGTGGCGGAACACCCAGAGGTAGCGGCCCAGCACCGAGGTCTGGTTCATCAGCCGCATGGCGTGAGTGATGCCTTCGGGTTCCATGAGGATGCGGCGGAAGGTGGCGCGGTTGACGGGGTCGGCGCGGAATTTCGCGTTCATCACCGGCCGAGCGTTGTAGAGCGCACGCAGCGTGCGCGCCGACAGCCCTTTGATGCCCACCGTGGTCTGGTAGAGCAGGAAGGTTTCCAGAATGGCGTGGGGCTGCTGGACGTAGAGGTGGTCGCTCGCCACGTCCAGCATGCCGCTGCGGTCAAAAAAACGTTCGTTGATGGGGCGCAGGGCCGTCGGGCGTGCCTCGTCGCTGGACAGCCGCTCCTCGATGTTGAGCAGCAGGATCTGGTTGAGCTGGCTGACCGCCTTGGCAGCCCAGTAATAGCGGCGCATCAGCGCTTCGCTGGCGCGCCGCGCGCCACGCGCGTTGGCGCTGCCTTCGGCGGCAGCCTGTGGCTTGAGGCCAAACGAGTCGGCCACGGCCGTCTGCAGGTCGAACACCAGGCGGTCTTCTCGGCGATGGGCGATGAGGTGCAGGCGCGCGCGGATGAGGCTCAGCAGCGCTTCGTTGGCCTTGATCTGACGGGCTTCCAGGGGCGTGGCCAGGCCTTTGCGGGCCAGTTCATCCCAACTGCGTCCGAGGCCTGCCGCTTTGGCCACCCACAAGATGATCTGCAGGTCGCGCAGGCCACCGGGCGACTCCTTGCAATTGGGCTCCAGTGCGTAAGGCGTGTTTTCGAACTTCTGGTGGCGCTGGCGCATTTCCAGCTGCTTGGCCACAAAAAAGGCCTTCGGGTCCATGGCTTCAGCCAGCGCACGCGACAAGGCCGCAAAACGAGCACGCCGCCCCACCACCAGGCGGCTTTCCAGCAGCGACGTCTGGACGGTGACATCCTTGGCCGCCTCGTCCACGCATTCCCGCAGGCTGCGCACGCTGGAGCCGATGTCCAGGCCGACATCCCAGCACGCGCCAATGAAATTCTCAATCCGGGTCTTGAGGGCGACGTCGCTGTCGGGCTGGGCGTCGTCCGGCAGCAGCAGCAGCACATCGACGTCCGAGTGCGGGAACAGCTCACCTCTGCCATAGCCGCCGACCGCCACCAGCGTGAAGTCGGTCGCAAACCCCGCACGCTCCCACAGCGCCTGCAAGGTGCGGTCGGTCACTCGTGCCAGGGTGCGCAGGGCCAGATGAACACCGCGCGTGCTGCTGCCACTTTCGGCCAGGCGGGCAAAAACGTCGGCCTTTTCGGCCTTGTAGCGCTGGCGCAAGCTGGCCAGGTCGTTGTCGGCTGCCACGGCCGAGGCTCAGGCGGCGACGGGCGTGCCTGGTGAGGCAACGAAGGCGGGCGGGGGCGGGCAGCCTTCCGACAGCGTCATCACTTCGTACCCGGTTTCCGTCACCAACACGGTGTGTTCCCACTGCGCCGACAAAGATCGGTCTTTGGTGATGATGGTCCAGCCGTCGTTGCCCAACTCTTTCACCTCTCGGCGCCCAAGGTTGATCATGGGCTCGATGGTGAAGGTCATGCCGGGCACCAGTTCCACGCCCGTGCCGGGGCGACCGTAATGCAGCACCTGCGGGTCTTCGTGGAAGTTTTGGCCGATGCCGTGGCCGCAGAACTCGCGCACCACCGAGAACCCATGGCCTTCGGCGAACGTCTGGATGGTGTGGCCGATATCGCCCAGACGGATGCCAGGGCGCACCATGGCGATGCCCTTCCACATGGCCTCGAAGGTCATCTGGCACAGGCGCTTGGCCGCGATGGAGCAATCGCCCACCAGGAACATGCGGCTGGTGTCGCCGTACCAGCCGTCCTTGATCACGGTCACGTCCACATTGACGATGTCGCCTTTCTTGAGCGGCTTGTCGTTGGGGATGCCGTGGCAGACCACGTGGTTGACCGAGGTGCACAGATGGGCAGGGTAGGGCGGGTAGCCTCCCGGCTGGTAGCCGATGGTCGCGGACACCGAGCCCTGCTGCTTCATGACCTCGGCAGCGATCCGGTCGATCTCCTTGGTCGTGATGCCGGGCACGATGAGCGGGGTCAGGTGGTCCAGCACCTCGGCGGCCAGACGGCCAGCCAAGCGCATGCCGGCCACTCCGGCGGCGTCCTTGTAGGTGATGTTCAT
>DASUIK010000208.1:0-22683 GCA_036279795.1 Burkholderiaceae bacterium
TTCCGACGCATCGCTGTGGGCTTGCAGGTGGGCCAGCGTGGCGCCCACCTGGCCGGCCAGGGCCACCAGCATGTCTTCGTCCTCAAAGCTGAAGCGCATGTCCTGCTCGCTTTCCACGAAGAGCACGCCCAGCAGCCGGCCCGCGCAGCGCATGGGCACCGCCATCTGGCTGCGCGGCTCTGGCAGGCCGGGGTAGGGGATTTCATCGCCCAGCATCACATCGGCGTCGCTCAGCCCGCTGCGCACCGCCTGGCTGTAGCGGTAGGCGCTGGTCAGGTGATTGACGCGTACGGCGGTTTGCTCCTGCGCGGCCACGCCGATGACGCCGTCGCCCAAGGCAATTTCCGACCCCACCCCCGACAGCGGGTAACCACAACTGGCCACCGTGTAGAGCGAGTTGCCCGTCTCGTCGCACAGCAGCACCATGGCGTGGGGCATGTCCAGCGGGCCACGCAGGGTGTCGATCAAGCCGTTGAGCAGCGCGTCCAGCGAGGTGCTGCGGCTGAGGCAGTCGCTGGCGCGCCGCAGCAGCGCCAGCTGGCCGCTGCGCGCCGGGGGGGCTGGCAGGGGTTGGCCGCTCACCGCTTCGATGCCCAGCACCGCGTAGATGTCCGACCCGCGCAGGCGGAACACGTCGGCCAGGCCTTCGTGCGAGGCGATGCCGGCCAATTGCGCCTTCATGCCCTCGAACACCGGTCCGCTGGTTTCGGTGCGCAGGTAACGAAGATGCAGGCGGTAGAACTGCGCGGTCTGCGGGTGCAGCATCAGCACCGTGGCCTGGGGTTGCGCCAGGATGTTCTGGCGCGTTTTGTTGAAGAACTGGAAGGACAGCGCCACGTGTGCATCGTCCACGTAGAACACCTGGGACAGGTAGGCCACGTTGGGCGTGCCATCGGCCGAGCAGGTGGCCATGGTGGCCGGGATGGCACCCTCCATGCAGGGGCGCAGGGCGCTCAGCGTCAGGCTCATGCCTTCATCTCCGGCTTGAGCAATGGTGTGCCAGCGCGTGGCCCGGGGCTTTGGTCGAAGGCCTGGTCGGGGCAAAAGACGATGGCCACCACGTCGTCGATGCGGTGGGCCAGCATGGCCTGGGTGAAGACGGGCGGGAAACCCACCGCGCCCACCTCCTGCTCCATGGATTCGCGATAGCGCTGCAGGCGGGGCAGGTCGCTCACCTCCATGGGCCGCAGGCTGACCAGCCCACTTTTGAGTTGCAAGGTCTGGTGGCTGGCGGGTGAGCTGAAGACCACGGCCACCTGGCCGGTGGCGGCGATGTCGTCGAGCAGCGGTCCGGCTTGGCTGCGAGACACGTAGACGGTGACCTCGCGCCCGCCGTCGGCCACGTGGCTGCCCACCGCGCGCATCAGGCTGGGCACCCGCGCCGCGTTGGCCGAGGCCACGATGACCGACACGCCTCGCGCCATGAGGGCGAGGTACTCGGGGGGCAGCAGGGGGGTGGCGTCGGTCATGGTGAGGGACGCTCGGTGGCTCAGGCGAGCAGGCGTTCGGGGTTGGCGTCGAGCTTGTTGAGCGCGTCGCGGGTGGCGCGCAGCGTCAGCGTTTCGGCCTCGCAGGGCTTGAGCAGGCCGGCTTCGAGGTAGCTGGCCACACGGCCTTGCTGCAGCAAAAAGCTGCGCCGCTCGGGGCCGGCGAACAGGAACAGCTGCTTTTGTGGGCTGCGCCACGACAGCTGCACCAGGCTGGCGAACCCGTTGTGACTGAGTTCGAACCAGGCGCCTCGCTCCAGCCCCTTGGCCCAGGCGCGCAGCGCGGCCGACACCTTCTGGTCGGTGTCGGGCACCACCACGATGTCCGAGGCATCGACGCCGGTGATCATCTCGATGCTGTATTGGTCCAGCTTGATCTGCTCCACCTCGGTGTCGGCGAGGTAGGCGTCCAGGCTGCCCAGGCGTTGGGTCATCTCCTGCAGCCATTGGTCAGACAACGGCTGGGTGCGGGCCATGAAAGCCTCCACCAGCGCATCGCTGACCAGCTTGATCCGTTGCTCCTGCAGTGCCGCATCCAGGCCCAGCAGGGTCATGCCTTCGCGCAACTGGGTCATCAGGCCCGGCAGGCGGCCAATCACCTTGGCACGCTCGGCCCTCGTGGGTTTGGCGCTGGCCATCCACAGCAGCTCGCCGGCCACGGCACGGAAACCGGTGGCCACGGCGTGTTGTGCCCCGTGGCGCACCGTGGCCACGGCCAGCACCTCGGTCCAGACGTGGAACAGGAAGTCGCGCACCGGTTCGGCCACCGGCGCCTGCCCCAGCAGCTTGCGCAGCTCGATGGTGAACTTCACCGTCAGCGTTTCCTTGAGCTCCACCTGCTCGGCCAGGTTGGCCAGCTTCTGGGTTTCGCCGCGCTCCAGCAGGTGCTGCGAGAGGAAGGCCTCGAACTCCTTGTAGACGATCTCGAACACCTTGCGCCCGGTTTCGGGGTATTGCTCCACCACCTGCACGATGCGGCGCATCTCGGCCTCCAGCGGCTCCAGCGACACACTGGCATCAAAGCCCATCACGCAGGCGCCCATGCGGTCGAGCAGCAGGCGCGCGGGGTGGTCGGTGCTGCCCAGGAAGTCGGCGTCCACCAGGGCCACGCGCAAGACCGGCATCTGCAGCCGGGCAAACCACACGCGGATGCTGGGCGGCAGGCGTTCCTCGGCCAGGATGCTGTCGAAGATCAAGGCCACCACTTCGATGACGGCTTTGTCTTGTTGGCTGGCGGCGGCGCTTTTCAGTTCGCGTGTCTGCTGGCGCAGTTCGGCCACGCCGGCCTGGAAGGCCTCGGGCGCGATCGCGCCCGCATCGGCGGCGCGCAGGGCGCCTGGTGTGGGCGGGTGGGGCATGGCCACCATCAAGGTGGTGGCGTCGGCGCGGGCTTTGGGTGCGCCGGTGGCTGTGCCGGGTGCACCTGCACCGCCACCAGCGCCCGAGCCATTCCCGCTGCCACCTCCAGCCGTCCCCGGGCTTGGGCTCGAGGTGGGCGCGCCGGTCGGTTGGGCCTGGGCTCCGCCGAGCCAGCGTGCGGCGGCGGGGATGTGGTCGGCCAGCAGCTTGCGCATGCGCTGGGTCATGTCCTGCAGCTTGGCCGCCACCGGCGCCCCACTGGTGGAAGGCGCGCCGCCGGCCGTGGGTGTGTTGTGGGCCGGTGCTGCCGCCGGTTGAGCGGCTGGCGAGACGCCATCTCTGCCACGCCGCACCAGGGCACGCAGGTCGATGTGGGGCAGCACGCCCTGTTGCAGCAGCCAGGCGTTGGCCTGGTGGCAGGCCTCGTTGAACGCGCTGGACATGCGGGGTTCAACCACCGCCTTGACGTGGTGCCAGTCTTCGCGGGTCAGCTCCACTTCAGCCCAGGCGCCCAGCACTGCCTGCGCCACGTGCACCGGTTGGACCGCGTCGTTGCTGGGCAGCTCTTCGAGTTGCTCCAGGTGCTGTAGGCGCAGGCGCAGGTCGTTGAATTCGTCTTGCGCGGGGGCCGCCAGCGTCTGGGCCAGGCGCCCGGCCAGGATTTGCAGCTCCACGTCCTCTTCGTCCAGCAGGCGCAGCTCGCTGCTCAAGTGCGAGCCCGAGGTGGTGCTGGTGGCCTGACCGAGCAGCCGCTGGCCGGCCGCACGCTGCCATGGCATGGCCAGGGTCAGCCAGGTGCGGCGCAGCGTTTCGGTGAACTGGACTTTTTCGCTGCTGTCGCCCGCTTCGGGCAGCTTGTCCAACAGGGTGGTGACATCCTTGACCACCTCGGGCAAGGCCTTGAGCACATGGCGCAACAGCAGGCGCCGGGCCTGCTGTGCGAGGGAGGTGTGCTGGGAGGGATCGGTCACGTCAGGTCGGCCGCGCTTGCGATGTTGGCCTTCATTGTCCCTGAGAAGCGCCGGGGTGTGCGGCCTCGGCGGATTTTTCTCAAAGGCTCAGACGACGGCGCCCGCGTTCGGGTCGTTGGGGTCTTCCTTCTTGCCACTGCCACCACCGCCCTTGATCAGGTCTTCGCGCTTGATGCCCAGCCACATGGCAATCGCCGCCGCCACGAACACGGAGGAATAGATGCCGAAGCAGATGCCGATCGTCAGCGCCAGGGCGAAGTAGTGCAGCGTGGGGCCACCGAACAACAGCATGGACAGCACCATGATCTGGGTCGAGCCGTGGGTGATGATGGTGCGGCTGATGGTGGACGTGATGGCGTGGTTGATCACCTCCACCGTGTTCATCTTGCGGTACTTGCGGAAAGCCTCGCGGATGCGGTCGAAGATCACCACCGACTCGTTGACCGAATAGCCCAGCACCGCCAGCACCGCCGCCAGCACCGCCAGCGAGAACTCCCACTGGAAAAAGGCGAAAAAGCCCAGGATGATGACCACGTCGTGCAGGTTGGCGAAGATGGCCGAGACCGCGTATTTCCACTCAAAGCGGATGGCCAAGTAGATCATGATGCCCAGGATCACGACGCCCAGCGCCTTGAGGCCGTCTTCCACCAGCTCCTGGCCCACTTGTGGACCCACGAATTCGGTGCGGCGCAGCTGGACTGCAGGGTTCTGTGCCTTGAGCGCGGCCATCATGGCCTCGCTTTGCTGGCCCGAGGTCTGGCCCTGCAGGGCGGGCAGGCGCATCAGCACGTCGCGCGAGGTGCCGAAGTTCTGCACCGGCACATCGGCGTAGCCCAGGCCTTCCACCACCTTGCGCACCGCGCCCAGATCGGCCGGTTGCTCGTAGGCCACCTCCATCACGGTGCCGCCGGTGAATTCCACCGACAGGTGCAGACCCCGTGTGACCAGGAAAAACACCGCCAGCGCGAAGGTGATGAAGGACACGACGTTGAAGATCAACGCGTGCTTCATGAAAGGGATGTCCTTGCGGATCTTGAACAGTTCCATGGCGTGTGCTCCGCTTCAATCGGCCTTGACGGCAGGGGTCTTGACGGCGTCGTCCGAAGGTTTCCATACGGTGCCGATGGACACCGACTTCAGGCGTTTCTGGCGGCCGTACCAGAGGTTGACCAGGCCACGCGAGAACAGCACGGCCGAGAACATGCTGGTGAGGATGCCGATGCAGTGCACCACCGCAAACCCGCGCACCGGACCGGAGCCAAACGCCAACAGCGCCACGCCCGCGATCAGTGTGGTGATGTTGGAGTCCAGGATGGTGGCCCACGCGTGTTCATAACCCGCGTGGATGGCGGCCTGCGGCGAGGCGCCGTTGCGCAGCTCCTCGCGCACCCGTTCGTTGATCAGCACGTTGGCGTCGATGGCCATGCCCAGCGCCAGCGCCATGGCCGCGATACCGGGCAGGGTGAGTGTGGCCTGGAGCATGGACAGCACGGCCACCAGCAGCAACAGGTTCAGGCCCAGCGCCAGGCTGGAGAACACGCCGAACAAAGCGTAGTAGACGCACATGAACACCGCGATGACGGCAAAGCCCCACATCACGCTGTTGAAGCCTTTTTCGATGTTCTCGGCACCCAGGCTGGGGCCGATGGTGCGTTCTTCGATGATTTCCATGGGCGCCGCGAGCGAGCCGGCGCGCAGCAGCAGGGCGGTGTCGTTGGCCTCCACCGTGCTCATCTGGCCCGAGATCTGTACCCGCCCGCCGCCAATTTCGCTGCGGATCACCGGTGCGGTCACGACCTCGCCCTTGCCCTTTTCGAACAGCAGGATGGCCATGCGTTTGCCCACGTTCTCGCGGGTCACGTCGCGGAACACGCGCGCGCCTTTTGCGTCCAGCGTCAGGTGCACGGCGGCTTCCTGGGTCTGGCTGTCGAAGCCGGCCTGTGCGTCGGTGAGGTTTTCGCCCGTCAGCAGGGCTTCGCGTTTGGTGATGACGGCGCGCCCCTCGCGGTCCAGGTGTCGTTCGGAACCGAACGGCACCGGGCCGGCGCCGCGCTCGGCGGCACGGCCTTCGGTGCTTTCGTCCACCATGCGCACTTCCAGCGTGGCGGTGCGGCCCAGAATGTCCTTGGCCTTGGCGGTGTCCTGCACGCCCGGCAGTTGCACCACGATGCGGTCCATGCCTTGCTGCTGGATCACCGGCTCGGCCACGCCGAGTTCGTTGATGCGGTTGTGCAGGGTGGTGATGTTTTGTTTGAGGGCCTGTTCCTGCACGCGGCGCGCGGCTTCGGGGCGCACGCTCAGGCGCAGCCCCAGCTCCTCGGGGGCCGATTCGGCGGCCACCAGGTCGGGGAAGTTGTCCTTGATGAGGTTGAGCACCGGCTGGCGCGATTCGGCATCGCGCAGGCGGATCTCGATGGTCTGGCCGCTGCGCGACAGACCACCGTGGCGCAGACCCTTGTCGCGCATGGCGGTGCGCAGGTCGCCCACCAGGGTTTCCACGCGGCGGTCCAAGGCGCCGGCCATGTCCACCTGCAGCATGAAGTGCACACCGCCACGCAGGTCCAGACCCAGGTACATGGGGGCCGCGTGCAGAGAGGTGAGCCAGGCGGGTGTGCGCGGCAACAGGTTGAGTGCCACCACGTGGCTGGGGTTGGCCGGGTCGGTGTTGAAGGCACGCTCCAGCGCATCGCGCGCCTTGAGCTGGTCGTCGGTGCTGTTGAAGCGAGCCTTGACCGAGTTGCCGTCGAACTGCACCAGCGCCGCTTGCAGGCTGTTCGCCGCCAACGCTTCTTCCACCTTGGTGACGGTGCCGGTGTCGACCTTGACCGTGGCCTTGCCCGCCGAGACCTGCACCGCAGGCGCTTCACCAAAGAAGTTGGGCAAGGTGTAGATCACACCGATCAACAGCGCGACCGCGAGGATCACGTATTTCCAGAGCGGATAACGATTCATAAGAGAGCAAACCTCAAAAGCCGGCGCGCGGGGAATTCATCCAAGGGCACCGCAGATCCGGCTCCGCCGGTCTGCCAGTGCCGCCCCCTTGAGGGGGTGACGCGCCGCAGGCGCGGCGCGGGGGTGGGTCAAAACTTCACGGTGCCTTTGGGCAGCACGGTGGCCACCGCACTGCGTTGCATCTGGACCTCAACGCCGCTGGCAAGTTCCACGCTGATGTAGGTTTCACCGATTTTGGCGACTTTGCCCAGCATGCCGCCGGCGGTCACCACTTCGTCGCCCTTGGCCAGCGCGTCCACCATGGCCTTGTGTTCCTTTTGCTTCTTCATCTGCGGGCGGATCATGACGAAGTACAGAACCACAAACATCAACACCAGGGGCAGCATGCCCAGCAGGGTGTCTTGGGTGCTGCCACCGGCGGCGGCCTGGGCGTAGGCGGAGGAAATGAACACAGTGAATCTCCAATTCGAATCAAAGGGGTCTCAGGCGGTGCGCACGGCCAAGCCGTTGCCCCGCCTGAAGGCAACCGGGGATTGTATTCGGCTGGGTTGGAGATGGCCGAATGACCCCGCCACGGCACGGCGGGGTCACGGCTTTGTCGCTTTTCAGGCGGCCTGGCGCACGGCCGGGTCGCGCCACTGGGCCATCAGGCCGTCCCAGCGGCTGCGGGCGGCACGCACGTTGCGCTCTTTCACGTGCCCAAAGCCCTTGATCTGCTCGGGCAGGCGGGCGATGTCCAGGGCCAGTGCGTGGTTGCCGGCGTTCAGGCCGCGCAGCAGCTCTTCGATGCTGGCGCGGTAGTCGGCGATCAACTGGCGCTCCATGCGGCGCTCCTCGGTCTTGCCGAACACGTCCAGCGCGCCACCACGCAGGCCTTTGAGCTTGGACAGCCACTTGAACGCGGTCAGCATGGCCGGGCCGTACTTCTGCTTGATCAGCTCGCCCTTGTCATTCTTCTTGGCCAGCAGGGGCGGCGCCAGGTGGTAGTTGAGCTTGAAGTCGCCCTCGAACATTTGGGCAATGCGCTCGTGGAAGGCCGGGTCGGTGTGCAGGCGTGCCACCTCGTACTCGTCCTTGTAGGCCATGAGTTTGAACAGGTTCTTGGCCACGGCTTCACTCAAAGACGTTTTGCCCAGGGCGCTTTCGGCCTGCTGCACCTGCGCCACGAAGCTGCGGTAGATGTCGGCGTAAGCAGCGTTCTGGTAGCCGGTGAGGAACTCGGCGCGGCGCGCCACGATACTGTCCAGCGTTTCGCGTTTTTTCAGCTCAATTACCTGGGCCGGCGACAGCAGGGCTTGCACCCGCGCCCAATCGTGGGCGGCCTGGCGGCCCCATTCGAAGGCGGTCTTGTTGGCTTCCACCGCCACGCCGTTGAGTTCGATGGCGCGGTAGAGCGAGGCGCGCTCCAGTGGCACCCAGCCCTTTTGCCAGGCGTAGCCCAGGATCATGGGGTTGACGAAGATGGTGTCGCCCATGAGCTTGCTGGCCACGGCGTCGGCGTCGAACAGGCCCAGGTTGGCCGGTTCACCCACGGCCTGCGCCACGTTGGCCACACACTGCTCGGCCGGGTTCTCCCAGTTGCCGTTTTTCACAAAGGCGGCGGTGGGCGTGCTGTGCGTGTTGAGCGCCACGTGGGTGCGGCCGGCACGGATGCGCAGCGTGGTTTCTTTGTTGGCGGCCACGATGGGGTCGCAGCCGATGATGAGGTCGCCCCCGGCCATGCCCACGCGGGTGGTGCGGATGTCGTCCTGGTGGTCGGCGATCAGCACGTGGCTCCAGGTGGCGCCGCCCTTTTGGGCCAGGCCGGCAGCGTCCTGCGTGACGATGCCCTTGCCTTCCATGTGGGCGGCCATGCCCAGCAGCTGGCCGATGGTGATGACGCCGGTGCCGCCCACGCCCGCCACCACAATGCCCCAGGCCTGTTCGGTGGGGGGCAACACGGGCTCGGGCAGGGCGCCCAGTTCCACGGGCGAGGCTTTGGCCGCGCCTTTGGCTTTCTTCTTGAGTTGGCCACCCTCCACCGTCACGAAGCTGGGGCAGAAGCCCTTGGTGCAGGAGTAGTCCTTGTTGCAGGTGCTTTGGTTGATGGTGCGCTTGCGGCCGAATTCGGTCTCCAGCGGCTCCACGCTCAGGCAGTTGCTCTGCACGCCGCAGTCGCCGCAGCCCTCACACACCAACTCGTTGATGAGCACGCGCTTGGCCGGGTCGACCAGGGTGCCGCGCTTGCGGCGGCGGCGCTTTTCGGTGGCACAGGTCTGGTCGTAGATGATGACCGTGGTGCCCTTGATCTCGCGGAACTCGCGCTGCACCGCGTCCAGCGTGTCGCGGTGCTGGATGGCGATGCCAGCGGGCAGGCCGCTCACGCCAGCGTATTTCTCCGGCTCGTCGGTGACGATGGTGATCTTCTGTGCGCCTTCGGCCCGCATGCTTTGCGCGATCTGCACCACGCTGTGGCCTTCGGGGCGCTCGCCCACCTGCTGGCCGCCGGTCATGGCCACTGCGTCGTTGTAGAGGATTTTGTAGGTGATGTTCACACCGGCTGCGATGCTCTGGCGCACCGCCAGCAAGCCGCTGTGAAAGTACGTGCCGTCGCCCAGGTTGGTGAACATGTGCTGGTCGTTGCTGAAGGGCTGTTGGCCCACCCAGGGCACACCTTCACCGCCCATCTGGGTGAAGCCCACGGTGGCGCGGTCCATCCAGATGGTCATGAAATGGCAGCCAATGCCGGCCATGGCGCGCGAGCCTTCGGGCACGCGGGTGCTGGTGTTGTGCGGGCAGCCGCTGCAGAACCAGGGCTGACGTTCGGCGCTGCTCAGCACCGGCACCGCTTTCATGGCGTTTTCCTTGGCCTCCAGAATGCTGAGCTGGGCGTCGATGCGGGCGGCCATGTCGCCGTCCACGCCCAGTTTTTTCAGGCGTTTGGCGATGGCGCGCGCGATGATGGCGGGCGTCAGGTCGGCGTTGGCGCGCAGCAAGGTGTTGGCGCTGGGGTTGGGCACGCTCCATTCGCCGCCCGAGAAGTCGCCCTCCACCTCGTCGAACTTGCCCAGCACGTTGGGGCGCACGTCCCCGCGCCAGTTGTACAGCTCTTCCTTGAGCTGGTATTCGATGACCTGGCGCTTCTCTTCCACCACCAGGATCTCGCGCAGGCCGGTGGCGAATTCGCGTGTGGTCTGTGCTTCCAGTGGCCACACCACGGCCACCTTGTGCAAGCGGATGCCCAAGTGGCGGCAAGCGTTGTCGTCCAGGCCCAGATCCAGCAGGGCCTGGCGGGTGTCGCTATAGGCCTTGCCGCTGGCGATGATGCCCAGCCGGTCGTTCGGCCCTTCAATCACGTTGTGGTTCAGGCGGTTGGCGCGGATGTAGGCCAGGGCCGCGTACCACTTGTAGTCGAACAGGCGGGCTTCCTGGTCCAGCGCGTGGTCGGGCCAGCGGATGTGCACGCCACCCGGGGGCATTTCAAAGTCGGGCAACACGATCTGTACCCGCTCGGGGTCGATCATGGCGGTGGCGCTGGACTCGACGATTTCCTGGATGGTCTTCATGCCCGCCCACACGCCCGAGAAGCGGCTCATGGCAAAGGCATGCAAGCCCAGGTCAAGGATTTCCTGCACCGAGGCTGGGAAAAACACCGGCAGGCCGCAGGCCTTGAAGATGTGATCGCTTTGGTGGGCGGCCGTGCTGCTCTTGGAGATGTGGTCGTCACCGGCCACCGCGATCACACCGCCCCAGGGCGTGGTGCCCGCCATGTTGGCGTGCTTGAAGACGTCCGAGCAGCGGTCCACGCCCGGGCCTTTGCCGTACCAGATGCCGAACACGCCGTCGAACTTGTTGCTGCCGGGCGGCGCAAAGCCCAGCTGCTGCGTGCCCCACAGCGCGGTGGCGGCCAGTTCTTCGTTCACGCCCGGCTGGAAAACGATGTTCTGCTGCTTCAGGTAGGGCGCGGCCTTTTGCAGCGCCTGGTCGTAGCCGCCCAGCGGCGAGCCCCGGTAGCCGCTGATGAAGCCGGCCGTGTTCTTGCCCACCAGGGCGTCGCGCTGGCGCTGCAGCATGGGCAGCTTGACCAGGGCCTGCACCCCGCTCATGAAGGCACGGCCATGGTCCAGGCTGTATTTGTCGTCCAACGTGACGGTTTCCAGGGCTTTGCGGATGTGTTCGGGCAGCGGGGCGTTCAAGGGGGTCTCCTGCGTGGGCGCCAGCCTTGTGGGCCGGCGGTGGGGGTTCGCGGCGCGGTGGCGGCCTGTGGTTTTTGGAAAGCAAAGTGTAGGGGGCAGCGCCGGATATGTCTTTGCGTTTCATGCCTCCAAAAAGGTGACTTGACAAAGATTCTTGCGCGTCCATTGACAATTTGACAGATTTCTACAAAATCCGCGCACCCGGGCTCGGCCCGCTTCTTTTGCCCGCCCGTCCCTTGCCTTCTTTGCTCGTCTTGCCGGCCCTCGCGCTGGCCTACGCCCTGTTGGGCTGGCTGTCCCTGCGGGTGGCCATTCCGCCGGATTACGTCTCGCTGGTGTTTGTGCCGGCGGGCTTGGCCTTTGTCGCCGCACTCACCTGGGGCCGTGTGGGCCTGGCCGGCATTGCGCTGGGGTCGCTGGCCCTCAATGGTTTGAGCAACTGGCTGGGCGGCAGCGGCCTGCTGCACTGGAACCTGCTGGTCACGCCGCTGGCGGCGGCGCTGCAGGCGGGCCTGTCGGTTTGGGCGGTGCGGCGCTGGGTGGGCTATCCCAACGCCCTGGACACCCCTGGGCGGGTGCTTGGCTTCCTGGCGTTGGGTGGCCCGCTCGGTTGCCTGATCAACGCCAGCTTGTCGGTGCCGGTGCTGGTGATGTCGGGCATCGTGCCCCAGCCGGAGGCCTTGTTCAGCTGGTGGAACTGGTGGTTGGGCGATGCCCTCGGTGTGATGTTGACCGCGCCCTTGCTGCTGGTGGCCTGGGGCTTGCCACGTGAGGCCTGGGCCTCGCGGCGCACGACCGTGGCCCTGCCCATGCTGGTGGCCGTGGCCCTGGCGGGCGCCACGTTTTACCAGGTGCGCCATGGCGAAGAGCGCGCGCTGAGCGACAAGTTCGACACCGAAAGCCGCGAGCTGGCCCGGCTGCTGCAGCGCCGGCTGGACGCGCAGTCCGACAGCGTGATGGCGGTGGCCAAGCTGATGGAGCTGGCCGCGCTGACGCGGCAGACCGACTACCGCGAGGCGGTCACCCCGTGGTTGCGCCGCTACGCCGGCACACAGAACTTTGGCTGGAGCCCGAGGGTGACCGAGGCGCAGCGCGCCCAGTTCGAGGCCGAACAGCGGGCCAGCGGCAAGAGCGATTTCCGCATTCTGGGGCGTGACGCCGAGGGCAAGACGTTCGCTGCCGTGCCGGCCGCCGACCACCTGCCCATCACCCTGGTGGAGCCGCTGGACAGCAACCGCAGCGTGCTCGGGCTGGACGTGTTGGTGCTGCCCGCGACCTCGGAAGCGGTGATGGCCACCCGCATCTCGGGTCGACCCGAGGTGACCCAGGCCATCCGCCTGGTACAGGAAACCCGCCAACAGCGCGGCGTGGTGATGTACCAGGCTGTGTACGACCGACAGGCCGACGGCAGCCCCTATGGGGAGCTCAAAGGCGTGGTGTCTGCCGTGTTCCGCATGGACGACGTGCTCACGGCCGCGCTCGGTGCCATCGACCCGCAGCGCCTGGCGGTGTGCCTGATCGACCCCCAGGGACGTGTGGGCAACCAGCGTCTGGTGGGGGCGGAGGGCTGTGAGCGGCAGGCCATGCCTTCGCGGGCGTTGTCCATCGAGTTGCCGGTGCGTTTCAGTGACCGCTTTTGGGAATTTCGTCTGACCGAAGGGCCCGCTTACCGGGCCGAACACCGCAGCTGGACCGCCTGGGCCACGGTGGCGCTGGGCCTCACAGCCGTGGGCATGCTGGGGGTGTTTTTGGTGGTCATCACCGGCCACGGCAGGCGCACCCAGATGTTGGTGGACCAGCGCACCGAAGAGTTGGCCGGCAGCAACGCCCGTCTGGTGCAACTGGCGCACTTCGACCCCTTGACCGGCCTGTGCAACCGCAAGCATTGGATGGACCAGGCCCAGGCCACGCTGGACGCCGCGCAACGCCACGGCGACCGGCTGGCGGTGATGTTCATCGACCTGGACCGCTTCAAACACGTGAACGACAGCCTGGGGCACAGCGCGGGCGACCGCCTGCTGGGCACCGTGGCCCTGCGCATGCGGGAGTGCCTGCGCTCGCGCGATGTGCTGGCGCGGCTGGGCGGCGACGAATTTGTGGTGCTGCTGCCGCGCCTCAAACAGCGCGACGGCGCGGCGGCAGCGGCGCGCAAGATCATGCAGGTGCTGGTGCAGCCGGTGATGCTGGACCAGCACGAGGTGACGGTGTCGGCCAGCGTGGGCCTGGCCTGTTACCCGGAAGATGGCGACAGCGTGGAAACCCTGCTGCGCCATGCCGACACCGCCATGTACGCCGCCAAGGACGCGGGGCGCAACGGCTGGCGCTTCTTCTCCACCGAGATGAACGAACACCTGTCGCAGCGCATGTTCATCGAAACCGGCCTGCGCCGCGCGCTGGCGCAGGGCGAGCTGTTCCTGCACTACCAGCCCCAGGTGGACACCCGCAGTGGTCAGCTGGTGGGCGCCGAAGCCTTGGTGCGCTGGCGCCACCCCGAGCGCGGCATGATCGCGCCCGACCAGTTCATCGCCGTGGCCGAAGACTGCGGCCTCATCGAACCGCTGGGGCGCTGGGTGTTCACCGAGGCCTGCCGGCAGTTGCGCGCCTGGGAAGACAGCGGCCTGCACGGGCTGCAACTGGCGGTCAACATCTCGGCGCTGGAGTTCAACCGCCCCGGCTTTTTGCCGCAGGTGAGCGACATCCTGGCCGCTTCGGGTGTGAACCCGGTGCAGATCGAACTGGAGATCACCGAAAGCCTGCTCATGCAGTCGCTGCCCGAGCTGAGTGAGCGCCTGGGCGAACTCACCGCCCTGGGCCTCAAGCTCGCGCTGGACGACTTCGGCACCGGCTATTCCAGCCTGGGCTACCTCAAGCGCCTGCCGCTGTCGCGCCTGAAGATCGACAAGTCGTTTGTGGCCGGCGTGCCCGGCAGCCCGGAGGGCGAGGCCATCATCCGCGCCAGCCTGTCCATGGCGCACGACCTGGGCCTGGACGTGGTGGCCGAAGGGGTGGAGACCGACGACCAGCGCGACTTTTTGCTCAGCCACGGTTGCGACCGCCTGCAGGGCTACCTGATCGCCCGGCCCATGGCGGCTGAGGCTTTTGCCCAATGGTGGCGAGAGCACCAGCACGGCCAGGTGCTGTCGCCCACCCCATGACCGCCGAACAGGCTTTGTATGGAACACCTCGACAAATTCGACATCGCCATCCTGCGTGAACTGCAGGCCGACGGCCGACTGACCAACGCCGAGCTGGCGCAGCGTGTGGGCCTGTCGGCCGCGCCCTGCTGGCGGCGGGTGCGTGCGCTCGAAGAGTCCGGCTACATCCGCGGCTACCGTGCCGAAATCGACCGCCACAAGATCGGCCTGGGTGTGCTGGCCTTTGTGCGCCTGCACGCCGAGCGCAACAACGGCGACAACATCCGTGCGTTGGAAGAAGCCGTGCGCGCCCTGCCCGAGGTGGTGGCCTGCCACTACATCAGCGGCACCGGCACGTTTGAGCTGCAGGTGGTGGCGCAAGACCTCGACAGCTTTTCGCGCTTTGCCCAGCAGCGGCTGGTCAACCTGCCCAATGTGAAAGACCTGCAAACCAGCTTTTCACTGGGTGAGGTCAAGGCGGGCGGGGCGTTGCCGCTGGGGCACCTCAGCGGGCGTTGAACGGGCGCTGATTCAACGCCTCAAGGGCGTGCTGGCAAGCCGAACAAGCGCGCGCCATTCCCCCAAGCAATGCCGTTGGCCACATCCGTGGGCAGCCCGCCCAGCCACACGCGGTAACCCTGCATCAGCACGTCGTATTGTTCCCAACGTCCATTGATCCAGGTGTCCGATCCGATCAGAAAACGCCCCGGGTACTTGAGCATGAGCGAGCGCCATTCGGGGCACAGCTGCCCACCCTCGCAGGTCAGGCCGGGGCGGTAAGAGAGTTCGCCCATCAGGCCGGGGTAGCGCGCCAGCAGCGCCTCCACCCGCGCCACCGGCGTGCCGCCGATGCCGGTGTGCGCCCAAATCAGTCGCAGCTTCTTGCCTTGGCTGGCGGTGTGCGCCATCAGCAGGTCGATGGCCGCGTCGTCCACATGGGCCAGCACCACCAGGTCGCGTTCCTCGGCCAGGCGCATCAGGCGCCGGGCCGTGGGGCCGTTGGCGGCGGGGCTCTGGTACAGGTGGAATTCGCCCAGGCCTCGGTAGGGCCCGGCAGCGGTGCCAGCGGCCAGTTCGGTGTTCACCATGTCCACGATGCTGGCGTCGGTGGGCCAGCCTTCGTAGTCGGCGCGGTTGCGGTACAGGCGCACAAAAGGCACCACGGTGACGCCGGCTTTCTGCGCCGCCTCGGTGGCGGCGGCCAGCGCCTTGGTGCCGTCGTTGGGGCGGCTGTTGGCCAGCACCGCGCGCACGCCGTTGCGCTGCATGCGCGCCAGCACGTCGGCCAGCGGGTAGGGGCAGGCGGCGCTGGCCTGGTGCACACAGGCCTCGTCGTTGTAGTGCAGGTGGGCGTCGAACAGCGGGCCGCTGTAGGGCGCGGGTTGGGCCCCCGCCGAGCCGCCGACCGCCAGTGCGAGGAACGCCAACCAGCGCCACATGGCCGTCAGCTCAGGTGCTGGGCGAAGAAGGCCAGCGTGCGTTCGCGCGCCAGTTCGGCCGACGGCTGGTGGTACGAGCCACGCTGGTCGCAGTTGAAGCCGTGGTTGGCGCCGTACACGTGCACCGTCACGCCGGGCTGGGCGGCGCGGAAGGCCTGCACCGTCTCCAGCGGGATCCAGTGGTCCTGGTCGCCAAAGTGGGCCATCACCGGGCACAGCGGCTTGCGCCCGGCATCGGCCTCGGCGGTCATGCCGCCGCCGTAGTAGGGCGCTGCAGCGCTGATGCCGCTCAGGCCGCAGGCCGCGCGCCAGGTCAGCAGACCGCCCCAGCAGTAGCCGACGATGCCGACCTTTTTGCCGCTGATCGCCGCCGCGTGGCCAACCGCCGCCTGGATGTCCTGCATCACGCCCGGGGCGGGCAGGGCCTCGACGGCCATCTTCAGGCCGAACCCGGCCTTCATGTCGTCTTCGGTGTAGCCCAGTTCAACGCCTGGCTGCACGCGGTGGAAGGTGCTGGGGGCCACGGCCAGGTAGCCCGCGGCGGCGTAGCCATCGGCCACCGAGCGGATGTGGCTGTTGACGCCAAAAATCTCTTGCAGCACCACCACGGCGCCCTTGGGCGCGCCTTGTGGTTGGGCCACGTAAACGGGGAAGCTGAAGCCGTCGGCGGCTTTCAATTCAACAAAAGAACCCATGTCACTTTGCTCCGAGTTGGTGTTGCAGAAAATCGAGCCGGTCCTGGCCCCAGAAAATCTCGCCGTCGAGCACGTAGCTGGGCGCACCGAACACGCCGCCATCGATGGCGGCCTGGGTGTGGGCCTGGTAGGCAGCGGCCACGGCGGGTGTGTGTGATTGCGCCAGCCGCTCGGCCGGCAGGCCACAAGCTTGCAGCAGGTCGGCCAGTGTGGTGGGGTCGGCGATGTCGCGGTCTTGCGCCCAGCAGGCGGCCAAGACGGCGCCGGTCAGGGCCAGCGCAGCGTCGCTGCCATCGTGCTGGTCCACCGCCACGATCAGCTGAGCCGAGGCGTCGCCCTTGACCGGGAAAAACGCGGGCTGCAAATTCAGCGGTAGCTGGAGCCAGTCGGCAAACCGGCGCAGCTCCACCAGCCGGTAGGCCTGTCGCTGGGGCGCGCGTTTGGGCAGTGGCAGGCCGCCCGACACCGGGAACACCTGGCCCAAATCCATGGGCCGCACGCGCACGTTGGCACCGGCCTCGCGGGCGATGCGCACAAAACGCGCGTGGCCCAGGTAGGTCCAGGGGCTCATGGTGGCAAAAAAGTAATCGACGCAGCGGGGCGCTTCGGTCATGCTGTATCCGGTTTTGGTTTAATCGGTCGCCCTGAGGCGAGCGGCAAGCTTAAGCCTCCTTCCGATTGTTTGCAGAAAGGTCCCCGCATGTCCCGAGTTCTGTTGGTCACCGGTGGCGGGCGCGGCATCGGCGCTGCCACCTGCCTGTTGGCGGCGCAGCGCGGGTACGCGGTGGCGGTGAATTACCAGGCCAACTCACTGGCGGCCGACGAGGTGGTGCGGCAGGTCCGTGCCCACGGTGGCGCGGCCATGGCGGTGCAGGCCGATGTGGCGGACGAGGCCCAGGTGCTGCGCATGTTTGCCCAGGTCGATGCCAAGCTCGGCCGGCTCGATGCCCTGGTCAACAACGCCGGTGTGGTGGACGTGGCGCAGCGGGTGGACGAGATGGACGTGGCGCGCTGGCAGCGCATGTTCAACACCAACGTGATCGGCAGCATGTTGTGCGCGCGCGAGGCGGTGCGCCGCATGAGCACACGGCATGGTGGCAGCGGTGGTGCCATCGTCAATGTGTCGAGCGTGGCCGCCAAGCTGGGCTCGGCCGGGCAGTACGTGGACTACGCTGCCAGCAAGGCCGCCATCGACACCTTCACCCTGGGGCTGGCGCACGAGGTGGCCACCGAAGGCGTGCGGGTGAACGCGGTGCGCCCAGGCATCATCGACACCGACATCCACGCCAGCGGTGGCCAGCCCGATCGGGCCCAGCGCCTGTCGCACCTCATCCCCATGAAACGCCCCGGCACGGCGCAGGAGATCGCGGCGGCCATCGTCTGGCTGCTGTCAGACGAGGCCAGCTACACCACTGGCGCCACGCTGGATGTAGGCGGGGGCCGCTGAACATGGACCTCAAACCCCTCATCACCCTGCTGGCCCTGGTCAACCCCCTGGCCATCGTGCCCTTCTTCATCCACTACACCCAGGGCTTCTCGGCGGCGCAGCGCCAGCGCACCATCACCATCGCGTCCATCAGCGCGTTTTCGGTGATCGCCGCGTGTGCGCTGGTGGGCTTGCAGATCCTCGATTTCTTCAGCATTTCGCTGGCCAGCTTCCAGGTGGGCGGGGGCTTGTTGCTGATGACGTCCGCGTTGTCCATGCTCAACGCCCAGCCGGCTGAGGCCAAGGCCACCCAGGGCGAGGTGGACGATGCCTCTTCACGCGCTTCCATCGCGGTGGTGCCACTGACCATCCCCTTGCTCACGGGCCCCGCCACCATGTCCACCGTGGTGATCTATGCCGACCGCGCCCAGACCTTCTGGCAGCACGCGGCCTTGGTGGGTTATGGCGTCGTGATCGCGGCGGCCACGGCCGTGTGTTTCACCCTGGCCGAGCCGATCTCACGCTTCTTGGGCCAAACCGGCATCAACGTGATGACCCGGCTCATGGGTCTGATCCTCGCGGCCCTGTCGGTGGAGGTGATGGCCAGCGGGCTCGTGAAGCTGTTTCCGGCTCTGGCTGGCTGATCCCCCCCCCGCGCCGCCTGCGGCGTCACCCCCCAGGGGGCGATGCCTGCGGGCCGGCGGAGCCGGACCCACGGCATCCCCGAGTGGCGTAGGTCCGGCTCCGCCGTATCGCGCTTCGGAGAAATCGGTTCAGTACAGTCCGCGCACCTGCGCATGCACACGGGCCAGACCCATCAGCGCCCGGGTGAAGGGCATGGCCGTGGTGGTGAGCTGGCCCAGCTCGATCACGGCGCCCAGCAGCGCGTCGAGCTCCACCGGGCGGCCGGCTTCCACGTCTTGCAGCATGGAGGTTTTGAAGGCGCCGAGTTTGGCGGTGACAGCGTGCCGGTCTTCCGGCTCTTGCTCGATGGGCAGACCGATTTTTTCGCCCACGGCGCGGGCTTCCAGCATCACGGCCGAGACCATGGCGCGCAGGTCGGGGTCGCCCAGGATGCGGTCGGTGGTGGCACCGGTGAGGGCCGACAGGGGGTTCATGGTCATGTTGCCCCAGAGCTTGAACCAGATGTCGCGCTGGATGCGCGGCGAGGTTTCCACCTCCAGCCCGCTGCGTTGCAACAGGGCTTCCATGGCTTGCAGGCGTGGCGAGATGCCGCCCACCGGTTCACCGATGATGAGCTTGTTGCCGAAGTGGCGCCGCACGATGCCGGGCGCATCGGTGGAACAGCTGGCGTGCACCACACCGCCGATCACCCGCTCGGGCGGGATGGCCGCCGCGATGTCGCCGTTGGGGTCCACCGAGCGCAGCGCGCGCTGGCGCAGCGGTGTGTCCAGCCCATGCAAAAACCACCAGGGCACGCCGTTCATGGCGGTCAGCACCACTGTTTTGGGGCCCAGCAAAGCACGCACCTGGGGCGCGACGGCCGCCAACGCCGGGGCTTTCACCGCCAGCACCACCAGGTCGGGCTGGCCCAGATCGGCCACCTGGGCGCTGGCCCGCAGCGAGTGGCTGACTTCCTGATCGCCCTCGCGCAGCCGCAGGCCGTGCCGTTGCAAGGCTTGCAAGGTGGCACCGCGTGCCAACAGGCCCACGTCGGCGCCGGCCTTGTCCAGGCCCGCCGCCAGCCAGCCGCCAATGGCGCCGGCACCCACCACCACCACACGTCGAATCTCCACGCTGTCTCCCTTGCTGTTGCGGCCCGGCCGATGTGCCAGGCTTGACTCAGGCGGTTTCGTCCTCGTCTTCTTCGCCGGCCTCAAAATCGCTGTCCAGGGCGGTGGCCTCGCTGGGCTTGACCAGCGTGACCGGCACCGGGGCGGCGTGCACCATCTCCATGGTGACCGAGCCCAGCAAGGCCTGGCGCACCATGCCTTTGCCGTGGGCACCCATCACCACACCTTCACAGGCGTGGCGTTCAATCAGTTCAACCAGCGTGTGGGCCGGGTCGCCCCGGGCCACCACCGCCTCGAAGGTGACGCCCGAGGCCTCGACCAGCGACACGGCCGGCGCCAGCACGTGCAGGCCCGCCCCTTCGCTGACCTCGTCCAGCACGGCCGGGTCGTGAGCGACCACCATTTCATACAGGCTGGCCGACTCCTGCACGTTGGCCAGCAGCAGCTCGACATCCAGCCCGGCTTGCGACAGTTTGAGCACGTGCCGCACCGCCTCCAGCGACAGCGGCGAGCCGTCCACCGGAATCAGGAATTTCATGGGATCTCCTCGCATATTTATGGGGTTTGTGCACCATGATAGATCGGTTTTTGACAATCCACGTGCTTCGCATGTCCGGTAGACAATAGGCCATGCCCGACGCCAAGCCCCCCGACACGCCCACACCGGACCCCGATCAGGACAAGTCGACATTGGCGCCCTTGCGCCGTCCCGTTTTCCGCATGTTGTGGACCACCTGGTTGATGGCCAACATCTGCATGTGGATGAACGACGTGGCGGCGGCCTGGCTCATGACCTCGCTCACCACCAAGCCCATCTGGGTGGCGCTGGTGCAGACGGCCGCCACGCTGCCGGTGTTCCTGCTCGGCCTGCCCAGTGGGGCGCTGGCAGACATCCTGGACCGGCGGCGCTACTTTTTGATGACGCAGATCTGGATCGCGGGCGTGGCGCTGTTGTTGTGCACCGCCATCGTGCTGGGCTGGGTGAACCCGCCGCTGCTGCTGGCGCTGGTGTTCTTCAACGGCATCGGCCTGGCCATGCGCTGGCCGGTGTTCTCGGCCATCGTGCCCGAGCTGGTGCCACGCGCCCAGCTGCCGGCAGCGCTGGCGCTCAACGGCGTGTCCATGAACGCGTCGCGCATCATCGGCCCGCTGGTGGCGGGCGCGCTGATTGCCAGCGCTGGCAGCGAGTGGGTGTTCGTGCTCAACGCGGTGCTGTCGCTGGGCTCGGCCGTCATCATCTGGCGTTGGCGGCGCGAGCACGTGCCCAACCCGTTGGGCCGCGAAAAGCTCTGGAGCGCCATGCGTGTGGGTGTGCAGTTTGTGGGCCAGTCGGCGCGGCTGCGAGCGGTGTTCCTGCAGGTATTCCTGTTCTTTTTTCATTCCACCGCCTGCGTGTCCATGTTGCCGCTGCTGGCCCGTGGCCTGGAGGAGGGCGGTGCCGGCACCTTCACGCTGCTGCTGGCCACCATGGGGGTGGGTGCCATCCTGGCTGCCCTGGCGCTGCCCCGCTTGCGCCAGCGCCTGTCGCGCGACCACCTGGTGCTGGGGGGCACGGCCCTGCAATCGGCGGGCATGCTGGTGATGGCCATGACCACCCACCTGTACTTCGCCGTGCCGGCCATGTTCCTTTTTGGCGTGGCCTGGATTTCGACCGCCAATACCTTGTCGGTCTCGGCCCAGTTTTCACTGCCCGACTGGGTGCGCGCGCGCGGCATGTCCATCTACCAGATGGCCATCATGGGTGGCAGCGCGCTGGGCGCGGCGTTGTGGGGTCAACTGGCCACGCTGACCGACGTGCACCTGAGCGTGGGCGTGGCTGCCGCCAGCGGCGTTGTGTTGGCGGCCCTGGCCCAGCGCCACAACCGGGACCGGGGCATCGAAGAGGACATGACACCGTCGCGTGTCATCCAGCGCCCGGTGGCCGACGCGCCGCCTGCCAGTGGCCACCTCATGGTTCACATCGAGTACCTGATCGACCCCGCGCGCAGCGACGACTTCCGGGCCCTCATGCAGGAGAGCCGGCGCAGCCGCCTGCGCCAGGGCGCGCTGGCCTGGGAACTGCTGCACGACATCACCGAGCCGGGGCGGTTCGTCGAGCAGGTGATCGATGAATCGTGGACCGACCACCTGCGCCGCTTCGACCGTGTGACCGGCGCCGACGTGGCGCTGCGCGAGCGCAAGTTGGGTTTCCACATCGCAGACGCACCGCCGCGCGTCACGCGCTACGTGCTGGAAAGCACGGCCCACCACTGAGGTGGCTCAGGTGTTGCGCAGGTGGCGCGCCGCCCGCCAGGTGGTCCACCACCCGCCGGCCTGGTTGACCACCAACCCCATCAGCACCAGGCCCGCGCCCGCCCATTGCTGGGCCAGCGGGCGCTCGCCAAAAAACACCCACGCGGCCCACAGGCCCACCACAGGCACCAGCAACGAAAACGGCGTCACCTTGGCGGCGGGGTGGCGCTGTAGCAGGCGTGTCCAAAGGGTGTAGGCCAGCAGGGTAGCGAGCAAGGCCAGGTAAAGCACGGCGAGGAAGGCGTTGAGTCCCAGGCCTTGCAGCTGTGTTGACACGGTGTCAGGCCCCGTGCTCCACAGCGCCAGGCCCATGAATGGCAGGATGGGGAACAGGCTGCTCCAGACGATGAAGGGGAAGGGCTGGTAGTCGGCCACGCGGCTGGCCAGGCGCGCCACCAGGTTGGACAGCGCCCACATGAACGCGGCCGATAGCGTGAGCACAAAGCCCACCAGGGTCATTTGCCCCGGGCCCTCGCCGTGTGCGGTGGCGATCATGAGCAGCCCGCCGAGCGCCACCGTCAGCCCCAGCCACTGGGCCGGCTTGCCACGTTCGCCCAGCAGCGGGGCCGCCAGCAGCAGGGTAAAGAAGGCCTGTGTCTGCATCACCACCGACGCCATGCCAGCCGTCATGCCCAGTTGCAGGCCCAGGAACAAAAAGCCGAACTGGCCCAGGCCCTGCGCCAACCCGTAGGCCGCCACATAGCGCCAAGGCAGCGCCGGTGGCCGCACGAACAGCAGAAAAGGCAGCGACGCCAGCATGAAGCGCAGCGCGCCCATCAGCATGGGACTCAGACCTTGCAGGCCCACCTTCATGACCACGAAGTTCAGACCCCAGATCACCACCACGGCCAGCGCCCGCAGCAGGTCGCCGTGGCTCAAGTGGGTGGGGTTCATCGCGTGGCCACCGGTCGGCCTTGCGCGGCGCGGGCCGCCACAAAGGCGTCAAAGGCCTGCGCGCTGGTCTTGGCGGGCGTGTAGCCAAACCGGGTTTTCAGCGCG
>DASUIK010000209.1:0-4785 GCA_036279795.1 Burkholderiaceae bacterium
CGTTTTGAGTTGGTCAAACGCGAGGCGGAACTCAAACATTGGCAGGCTGTGGCCACCAGCGGGTCGGCGGCCGGTGGCGATGCCGAGTTGGCGAACTTTCTGGAACAGGCCGATGCCGACCGCGACTTCCTGCGCCGGGCCAACGTTGGCGGCGAGCGCATGGGCGACGAGGACGTGGCGCGCGTGCGGCACATCGCCCAGGCCTACACCTGGGGCGGCCCCAATGGTGCACAGCGGCCCCTGCTGAGCACCGAGGAAGCGGACAACCTGTGCGTGCGTGCCGGCACGCTCAATCCTGCCGAGCGCGAAGTGATCAACCAGCACATCAGCACCACCATCCGCATGCTGGAGCAATTACCTTGGCCCAAACACCTGGTGCGTGTGCCAGAGTATGCAGGCGGCCACCACGAGCGCATGGACGGCAAAGGCTATCCCAAGGGCTTGAAGCGCGACGAGATGAGCTGGCAGGCCCGCATGATGGGCATCGCCGACATCTTCGAGGCGCTGACTGCGGCCGACCGGCCCTACAAAAAGGCGATGCCCTTGTCGCAGGCCTTGGCCATCATGCGCAACTTCAAGGAAGGTGGGCACATCGACCCGGACCTGTTCGACGTGTTCGTGGACCGGCAGGTGTACCGCCGCTACGCACAGGCTTTTTTGACGCCCGAGCAGATTGATTGCTGACCCCGTCAGTCCTTGGGTTTGTTGTCCCCGTCCGGGATGACCGCATCGGCCACCGCGCCCACGGCCTTGGCCGTCACCTTCACACCGGTGGCCACCACGGTGATGGCCGCATCGGCCACCGCCACCACCGCGCAGCCCTGCAAGGCCACGCTAGGCAGCAGGCACAACAAGAGGCAACACAGACGGACGGGGGCGTGGCGGACAGCGGAGGGCATGGGTGGCAATGTAGCAGCCCGAACTTTTTTCACGAAAAATGAGGGGGCTGGTCAAAACCCAAAAAACGGTGCTACAATGCAAGGCTTCAGCGGCTGTAGCTCAGTTGGATAGAGTACTTGGCTACGAACCAAGGGGTCGTGGGTTCGAATCCTGCCAGCCGCACCAAACGATGCCCCTCAGATAGCAATATCTGAGGGGTTTTTCGTTTGTGGTGTGCCCCACAATGCATGGACCATGAGCAAGGCCTTCACACGCGAAAACGACAGTGACAGCGATGGCGACGAAGAGGGCGCATCGCCTGCACTGCCAGCCGGTGGCAAGAACTACATCACCCGCGAGGGCTACGAGCGGCTGCGCGCGGAGTTGTTTGCACTGATCGATGAAGAGCGGCCTCGCATCGTCGAAGTGGTGCATTGGGCGGCCAGCAACGGCGACCGCTCGGAAAACGGCGATTACCTTTACGGGAAGAAGCGTTTGCGTGAAATCGACCGGCGCATCCGTTTTCTGACCAAGCGCCTCGAAATCGCCGAGGTGGTGGACCCCAGCGTCCACCACGGCAAAGACCAGGTGTTTTTTGGTGCCACCGTCACCTATTGCGACGAGGCGGGTGCCAAGACCACAGTCACCATCCGGGGCATAGACGAAACCGACAACAGCCAGGGGCAGGTGAGCTGGGTCTCACCCGTGGCACAGGCGTTGCTCAAGGCCCGTGAAGGCGACGAGGTGCGTTTGATGACGCCGGGTGGCTGGCGCCAGATCGAGGTGTTGGCGGTCAGCTACCCGGCGCCGGCCTGACGCGGCATCAGGCGCCGCGTGGGCGCAGGCGTTGTGCCTTGACCACCGATGGCGTGCGCTTGAGGCTGCGCAGCACCTCGGCCAGGTGCACCCGGTCGCGCACCGCAATCGAGAACTTGAGGTCGGTGGCGGTCTGCGCCGGCTCCATGCCCATGTCCACATGGGTGATGTCGGCCTCGGCCGCTGCCAGCGCGGCGGCCACACGGGCAAGCACACCCTTGCCGTTCGTGACGGTGACGATGACGGCCGACTCGAAAGTGCGCACGGGTTCGTCCGCCCACTCCACTTCCAGAAAACGTTCGCGGTCGCGATCCAGCAGGCGGCGCCCCACGGGGCAGTCGTCGGTGTGCACCACCAGGCCTTCGCCACGCCCCAGGTAGCCGGTGATGCGGTCGCCCGGTATCGGGTGGCAACAACTGGCGTACTGCACCGACAGGCCTTCGCTGCCGTCCAGGGTCACCACGCCTTGGGCTTCGCTTTCCTGGCCGGAGGCGTAGCGCTCGGTGCTGATGAGCAGCAGATCGGGCTTGACGCCGGTTTCGGTCAGCAGCACCGCCATCTTTTTGCCCACCATGCTGGCGATGCGTTTGCCCATGCCGATGTCGGCAAGCAATTCGTCGGCATTGCGGTTGCCGGTAAATCGCACCAGCTTGTCCCAGATGGGTTTGTGTTCGCCGTTCTGATCGGGCAGTTCGGCAATGCCTTCGGCGCGCAGGGCCTGGGTCAACATGCGCAGACCCAGTGCGCACGACTCTTCGTGAGCCACCGTCTTCAGGTAGTGGCGAATCTTGCTGCGCGCACGGCCGGTTTTGACGAAGCCCAGCCAGGCCGGATTGGGCTGGGCGTGGGTCGAGGTGATGACCTCCACCACGTCGCCGTTGTTGAGTTCGCTGCGCAAAGGCATTTGCTCGCCGTTGATCTTGGCAGCAATCGCGCGGTGGCCGACGTCGCTGTGGATGGCGTAGGCGAAGTCCATGACCGTGGCGCCACGCGGCATGGCCATGATCTTGCTCTTGGGCGTGAACACGTAGACCGCGTCCGGGAAAAGGTCGATCTTGACGTGGTCCCAGAACTCGGCGGCGTCGTGTGTTTCCTGCTGGATGTCCAGCAGCGACTGCAGCCATTGGGTGCCCAGGCTCTGGCTGGTGGCGCTGCCCGGTTCGCTGGCCTTGTACAGCCAGTGGGCGGCCACCCCCGATTCGGCCACCACGTCCATCGGGTGGGTGCGCAACTGAAATTCGATGTTGGTGCCGAAGGGGCCGATCAGTGTGGTGTGCAGCGACTGATAGCCGTTGACCTTGGGGATGGCGATGTAGTCGCGGAATTTGCCTGGCAACGGTTTATAGAGCTGATGCAGGATGCCGAGTGCGGTGTAGCAGTCGGTCAGCTCAGGGAGAACGATGCGAAAGCCGTAGATATCGGTCACCTGCGAGAAGGACAGGTGCTTGAGGTCCATCTTGTGGTAGACCGAATACAGGGTCTTCTCGCGCCCCATGATCCGCACCTGCAGGCCGTGTTTCTCGAACGCAGCCTCCACCTCGTGCCGCACGCGCGAGATCAGGTCTTTGCGTCGGCCCCGTGCCTTGTTCAATGCCTTGCTGAGTACCTCGTAGCGCCACGGGCGCAGGAAGCGGAAGGCCAGGTCTTGCAGTTCGCGGTAGGTGTGGTTCAGGCCCAGGCGGTGCGCGATGGGGGCATAGATCTCTAGCGTCTCGCTGGAAATGCGGCCCCACTTGGACTTGGGCATGTCGCCCATGGTCCGCATGTTGTGCGTGCGATCTGCCAACTTGATGAGGATGACACGCACGTCACGCGCCATGGCCAGCAGCATCTTGCGAAAAGACTCGGCCTGGTTCTGTTCGCGGGTGTCGAACTCCAGCTTGTCCAGCTTGGTCAGGCCGTCCACCAGCTCGGCCACCGGCGCGCCAAAACGCTCGATCATCTCCTGTTTGGTGACGCCACAGTCTTCCAGCACGTCGTGCATGAGGGCTGCCATCAGCGCCTGCGCATCAAGCTTCCACTCGGTGCACATGGCCGCCACCGCGATGGGGTGGGTAATGTAGGGGTCGCCGTTTTTGCGCATCTGGCCCAGGTGGGCCGCATCGGCAAAGCGGTAGGCTTGGCGCACCATGTCCACTTCGGCGGTGCTCAGGTAGTCCATCTTGTCCACCAGCCCGGCAAAGCTGGCCGCTGCCGCACTCTGGGCGGGCGTAGAACTGGCGTTCTCTGTGGGGAACGCGGTGGCGACGGTGGGACTCATGCCCATACTTTAGCCGCTGCGCGCGTGCCTCGCCCGTTGCCGGGGGCTTGACCTCACGCAGAAACAAAAAAAGCACCCATGAGGTGCTTTTTTTTGTGGGGCGACCTGAATCAGATCGGCACTTTTTTCAGCATTTCCAGGCCAATTTTCCCGTCGGCAATTTCGCGCAAAGCGGTCACGCCCGGCTTGTTCTTGCTCTCGATCTTGGGTGCGTGGCCCTGGCTCAGCATGCGCGCCCGGTAGGTGGCTGCCAGCACCAGCTGAAAGCGGTTGGGGATCTTTTCCAGGCAGTCTTCAACGGTGATGCGGGCCATGGTGTTCTCCGGGGGGCAAAAAACTAGAGGATGTTGAGCGCGCGGAAGGTCTCTGCGCGGGCCCTTTTCTGCGCAGCGAACTTTAGACGCTGGGCGTGGGCGATGGCTTTCAGATCAAAAAGCGCGCGGTCAAACGAATCGTTGATTATAACGAAGTCGAATTCCTGCACCTGTGCCACCTCTTCGGCCGCATTGCGCAGGCGCAGCTCGATGGTTTCGGCCGAATCCTCGGCGCGCCGTTGCAGGCGCGAGCGCAGCTCCTGCCAACTCGGCGGCAGGATGAAGATCAGCACCGCGTTGGCGAACAGCTGTTTGATTTGTATCGCGCCCTGGTAGTCGATTTCCAGCACCACGTCGGTGCCCTGGCCGATCATGGCTTCGATGCCAGCGCGCGAGGTGCCGTAGCGGTTGTTGTGCACGTGTGCCCATTCCAGAAACGCGCCTTCGGCCACCATGTGGTCGAAGGTGGCGTTGTCCACGAAGTGGTACTCGCGGCCATCCACCTCCTGGCCACGC